>VBKQ01000193.1 GCA_005879505.1 Deltaproteobacteria bacterium | reverse complement strand
CTACGAGGAAGTGTCCCGCGGGTCCACCGGCCACGCCGAGGCGGTGCTGGTCGAGTTCGATCCGGCGAAGGTTTCCTACGCGCAGTTGCTGCACTTCTTCTGGGAGACACATGATCCGACCAGCGGAAACGCGCAGGGCCCCGATCGCGGGACGCAATACCGATCGGCCATTTTCACCTTTGGGGCCGAGCAACAGAAGGAAGCGGCGGCGTCGCGCGAGGAGGCCCAGAAGGGCTTGCGTGATCCGATTACGACCGAGATCGCGCCGGCCGGGCCGTTCTGGATCGCCGAGACTTACCACCAGCAATGGGACGAGCGGCACGGCAGCTTGTCTTGCCCGCTGCCGCACCGCGCGCGCCGCAACTAGCGGGGCGTGCTGATTCAGCGGGCAACCGGGTCCACCGGATCCTGGTCCGGCGTCGGCGGTCGGTTCTTCCAGATTGCGTCCTTCTGGCGCTCATCGAGCTTTCGAGCGCCGACCTCACCCAACTCGCCCGCGTCGTCGATCTTCGGTGGCGGCGGTTCGTTCGCCGGATCCGTGCAACAGGCGCGGGCTTCGCCGCCCGTAGACGGAACAAGGCTGCAGGCGGCCGATGGATCCATGCGACACTTTGAATCGTGGACGAAACGCGCATCAAGACCTCCGACCAGCGCTGGCTGGAGCGGCTCGCGCGCGCTTACAAGGAGCGCATGCCGGTCTCGTTGGTCGACGACGCCAATGTCGGGATCGATCCGTCGACGCAGACCATCTTCCAGCTCGCGCGGGCGGCCAGACTGTCCTCGCGAGAAATCGCTGGGGCGGGGGTTGCCCTGGGCATGAGCGCGGCCGGAATCGCCATGGTGGGGCTTGCGGTCCTCGATCCCGAGCCCACCAGCAAGCTCGGACTGCTGATCGGCGGCGGGATCACCTGCCTTCTTGGAGGCGGCTTCTCCGCCATCAAGATCCTGACTCGCGAGAAGCCGCCCACCGTGCGCGTCACGCCCTCGGGCTTCAGGATCGAGTGGGACTGATCCCAACCTGCGGGGTCTCACCATCGCGCGAAAGCTCAGGTCACCTCGAAGAGCCCGGCCGCGCCCATTCCGCCGCCGACGCACATGGTGACGACGACGTATTTCACCTTGCGCCGGCGGCCTTCGATGAGCGCGTGGCCGGCGAGGCGTGCGCCCGACATGCCGTAGGGATGGCCGATGGCGATGGCGCCGCCGTTCACGTTGAGCCGGTCGTCCGGGATGCCCAGCCGGTCGCGGCAGTAGATGACCTGCACCGCGAACGCCTCGTTCAGCTCCCAGAGGCCGATGTCGTCGACTTTGAGGCCGGCGCGCTGCAACAGGCGCGGGACCGCGAAGACGGGGCCGATGCCCATCTCGTCCGGCTCGCAGCCCGCCACCGCGAAGCCGCGGAAGATGCCCAGGGGTCGCAGGCCGCGCTTCTCCGCCAGCTTCGCGTCCATCACCACGCAGGCGGAGGCGCCGTCGGAGAACTGGCTGGCGTTGCCGGCCGCCACTAGGCCGCCGGGGATGGCAGGCTTGATCTTCGCAATTGCTTCCACCGTGGTGTCGGGGCGGATCCCTTCGTCGGCGGAGAGCGTCACCTCGCGCGTCGAGAGGCGGCCGGAGTCCTTGTCGGCGACGCCCATCAGCGTTGTGAAGGGGACGATCTCGTCGGCGAATTTGCCCGCCGCCTGGGCAGCGGCAGCCCGCTGCTGGCTTCGCGCGCCGTACTCGTCCTGCTTCTCGCGCGGGATCCGGTAGCGCTTCGCCACGTTCTCGGCGGTCTCCAGCATGCTCATGTAGATGGCCGGCTTGTGCTCGAGCAGCCAGGGATCCTCGAACATGTGCCGGTTCATCTCTTGCTGCACGCAGGAGATCGACTCGATGCCGCCCGCCACCATCACCGGCACCCGGTCGACGATCACGCGCTGCGCGGCGAGGGCGATGGCCTGCAGCCCGGAGGAGCAGAAGCGGTTGATGGTGGTGCCGGCGGTGGTGACCGGAAGGCCGGCGCGCAGCGCGATCTGTCGGGCCACGTTGCCGCCGGTGGTGCCCTCGGGCAGGGCGCAGCCCATGATCACGTCCTCCACCTCGGACGGATCGATCTTCGCACGCTCCACGGCAGCGCGGACGACATGAGCGCCCAGGGTCGCGCCGTGGGTCATGTTGAGGGCGCCTCGCCAGGACTTTGCCAGACCGGTGCGGGCGGTGGAGACGATGACGGCGTCGGTCATGGCGCGCTCCCCGATGCGCTGAAGGATTTCCCTTCGGCAGCGAGCTTTGCGAGCAGAGGCGCTGGCTCCCATGCCGCAGGATCGCCGTGCGGGTTCTTCGCCAGCCGGCGCATGGACTGCACGACGTTGTAGAGGCCGAGCGAATCGGCGTAGTGCATTGGCCCGCCGCGCCAGGGCGGAAAGCCGTATCCGGTCAGATACACGACGTCGATGTCGGACGCGCGCTGGGCGATGCCTTCCTCAAGGATCTTCGCCCCTTCGTTGACGAGGGCGAAGATGCAGCGCTCCACGATCTCCGATCATAGGTCAGATAACCCAGCTTCGTCACCCTTGGTGTAGCCTCCCGCCCTGGTCTGGTAGGCAACATCCGGTAGGGTGATCGCGATGAAGAAGGAGGAGGGCGAGGCGACAGACCCTCACTTATCCTGTCCTTCCTGCCGCTGGACTTACTGATTGAACGAGTAAAGAAGGAGCGCTTCGCGCAGGGCCGTAAGGTGCCACAGGCGCCGAACGAAGGCACCGACGCATCGTCTTCACGTCACATTCCCGACGCCATCGGCGGCCGCGACTACCGCCGCGTCAGCACCCGCCCCGGCCGCTCGGAGGTGAGACGGCCCGCGTCGAGCACGACCTTCCCGTTCACCACCACGTACTCGATCCCTTCGGCGTAGCGCAGCGGCCGCTCGTACGTGGCGAGGTCGCTCACGGTCGCGGGATCGAACACCGTCACGTCGGCCGCCATGCCAGGGCGCAGGACGCCGCGGGACCACAGCCGCATCCGGCGGGCAGGCAGCGAGGTCATCTTGCGCACCGCTTCCTCGACCGGGAACAACTTCAGGTCCCGCGCATAGCGCCCGAGCAGCCGCGGAGCGGAGCCAAAGCCGCGCGGGTGCACCAGCTCCCCCGCGAACGGTCCGTCGGTCGCCTCGCCGGGCTCGTCCACGCCCAGCGCCACCCAGGGCTGGCGCAGCCCGAGCTGCACGTCCTCTTCGTTCATGACGAAGCGGACCACGCTCACGTTGCCGCGGTCCGCTTCGACCAGGTCGAGCAGCGCATCGTCCGGCGGCTTTCGCATCTCGCGCGCCGCCTCGCCCAGGCGCTTGCCCATGTATTTCTTCAGCTCGGGATTCAAGGCGGAGACGAGCAGGATTCCCTCGGGCACCTCAGCGCCCAGGCCTCCGTGCCAGAGCCCCGATTTGATGCGTGCCCGCTGCGCGGGGTCGTGGAAGCGAGCGAGCATCGCGTCGGTGCCGCCCGCCTGCGCCCACTCCGGGACGTTGGCGACCAACCCGTTCCGGGCGGCCTCGTAGGGGTACATGTTGGCCGAGATGTCCACCCCTTCGCTGCGCGCCCGCTCGATGCGCGCCACGATCTCCTTCATCCGGCCCCAGTTGTTCCGGCCCGCCGCCTTGAGATGCCAGATCTCCACCGGGATGCCCGCTTGCCGGCCGATGGTGATGGCCTCCTCCAGCGCGTCGAGCACGCCGTCCGCCTCGCCGCGGATGTGCATCTTCGCGAGCTGCTCGGGCGTGGGCTGCACGTCGCCGAGCCCCAGCACCACGCTGCGCACCGTGGCCGCGCCGAGGAATGTGCCCAGGTTGATCGTGCTGCCCGCTTCGCGGACCTTTTGAAAGTAGCCGGGGAGGTCGGTCCAGTCCGCGCGCAGCTTGAAGCGATCGAGGAACGGCTTCAGCTCGGCGAGGAGCGCCTCGTTCAGCGGCGCCGCCGAGATACCCTCTCCGGTAATCTCGGTGGTGATGCCTTGCCGGATCTTCGATTCGACGCGATTGTCGACCAGCACGTACAGCTCCGACTGGCCGAGCAGGTCGATGAACCCGGGCGCGACCATCCGCTCGCGGACGTCGATCCGGCGGACGGCACCCGCGCGCGAGAGGTCGCCCACCGCCGCGATCCGGTCGCCCTGGATCCCCACGTCGGCGCGGAACCAGGGCGCGCCGGTCCCGTCGACCACCCGGCCGTTGGCGAGCACCAGGTCGTAATCGCCCCCCGGGCGCGGCGGCGATACCGGAGCGGAAGAGCAGAAGGCGAGAAGTGCGCAGGCACAGAGCGCGACGACTTTCCGCATGCGCGCATCCTACACGAATGATATTGACGCGCGGTGATCGACGCGGTGACCTTCGTCCCTGGACGGAGCCCTGGTCCACACGCCCAGGGTGATCGTCGAGACGGTGCTGGCCGCGCTGGCGGAGTGCGCCCGGGCGATGCCCGAACCGGCCGCGACCCGCGCGCCCATCGGGCTGCCGCTCACCGTCGCGTTCTCGGGGTTGCTCGGGCTACCCGAGCAGTCGCCGGAGTTGGACGCGGTCGTGCAAGAATACCGACGGCTGTGGCGGTAGCACGTCATCCCGCGCTCCGCCGAACTGCTCTACCCCGGGGTGGACGAAGGGCTGCAGATCCTGCGCGACCTGGGGCTGCGGCTGGCGGTCGCCACCTCGAAGATCACCTCCGGTGCGAACCGGTCCGAGATACAAGGAGCGGGGTGAGGCTTCTCCTGACCGTGATGGCGGCCTCGGCTATGCTGCTGGCGTCGCCTGTTCCAACTCCTCGCTCGTGGTCGACGACAGCGTAGCCGTGCTGGAGAAGCCGTACCCGCTCGATTACCCGAGCACCAACCCCGTCCCGAACACAGTCATCGCGACCCTGGCGAAAGGCCAGCGCGTAAAATCAAGCGCACGGGCTACGGCAAGGATTTCATGTATCACGAGGTCGCCCTGCCCGATGACCGGCGCGGCTACGTCATCTACACGGCCGGCTCATTCCAACGTCGAGAAGTGACCCAGCTCGGGGTGATCACCGCTCACAAACGGCCGTTCATGACGGGGAAGCACCAGATCCGGGAAGCCAGCGCCTACGCGGCCTGCGGAGGGGTATCTGGGCGACCCTTTTTGGCGGCGGCCTTGTACCGCCGGAGGGTGGACTCCGAGACGCCGTAGCGCTTCTGCACGTCCCGGTACGTGGCCCCCTCGTCCAACAACCTCAGTGCTACCTCCACGAGCGGCAGGTGCTTCCGGGGGATCATAGGTCAGATAACCCAGCTTCCGTCCCTTGGTGTAGCCTCCCGCCCTGGTCTGGATTTCGGGATGGCGATCACGAACCTCTGCCCGCGCGCCACGCGCTCGGCCTCGGAGCTCAAGCGAGCCGAGTTCGAAGCCGGCAGGCGCGTGCTGGAGAGGAAGATCCGCCGCATACGTCCCAAGCTCGTCGCTTTCGTCGGTGTGACTCTCTACCGGCGATTCTTCGGCGGGGCGAGACGCGGCAACCCAGGTCCTGGACTGAAGCCGGACGAGATTCAAGGGGCCCGCGTCTTCGTGCTCCCGAACCCGAGCGGGTTGAACGCCAGCTTCCCCAGCTTCGTCTCCAAGCTGCGATGGTTCAGGCGGCTCGCGCGCGCTCACGCGGCAGATGCTACTCCCGAGCGGTGGTTGAAACATCCGCGCGGTCGCTCAGAACAACCGATAGCGGATGTTCCAGTACGCGCTCTTCGCCGTCCTGAATAGGAGCGAGCTCGTCCCCAGTCGCGAGCGGAGCGCGGACGCGGTCGCCTGTTGAAGCGGCATGAGAAAGCCCGTTTCGAAGCGGTGTCTCAGGTAGTCGCCGGGAGCGCGCTCGCGATAGGAGCGATGATATTCGCGCAGCTCCTTCATGGTATGCGCGCGGCCGTTGTCGCCGTACTTCGCGACCCAAGGTGAGAAATCCGGATACAGCCGGTCCGGACCCCATTCGCCGTGCAGCGTCACCTTCATGAAGTTGCCGATCAAGAGATCGTCGAAGATCTCGTACTTCACTGACGTCATTAATGATGATCGAGGTGCCTCGAACGTCAGCCCGCGGCGCAGCTCCCGGCTGCGAAGCTCGACCAACGTTTCGGCGCCACCGACGATGAACCGCAGGAAATCGACGTTGCGGCGCAGGCGCTCGAAGCGCTGGAAGTACGCGCGCAGTTGCGCCTGCTCCTGCGGCTCGAGCTGCTCGGACCAGTCGTCGCCGAACTCTTTGGGTTCGTGCAACTGTTGCGGCGAGCGGCGAGGATTGAGCGCCGTCACCTCATCGGTGATGCAGTCGTACCTTACGTAAGCAGGAAACAGCTCGCAGCGGCTGTGATCGAATTCCTCCGCGTAGTCTTCGACTTGCGAGGTATGCTGTTCCGCCCACGCGCTGTCGGTGCGTTGGAATCGATGCATGGCGCTGAAGGGAATCGTCGCGGTCGCGCCCCAGTAGGCCGCGCGATTCGAGAGCGTCCGTCCAAGCGGCGTCTTTGGCGGATTCGGCAACCGCCGCCCGTCTTCATCGAAGAAGTTCATCATGTCGGCGCCGCCTCCCACGAGCGAAAGCAGGATCGAGCGCCGATACTGCCGCACGACCTTCTTCAGGAACCCGCCCCAGCCTCGAGGGCCGGCGTCGTTCAGGTTGATGACAAGGTGCCCGTTGACGTCGGCGAGCAGGATCGCGTCCTGGTTGTAGTCGGGAACGCAGAGCACGCGGACCCGCGGAGTCAGCTCGAACCAGGTGCGGTCCGGCATTACCTGCACGTTGAAGCCCTGGGCCTTCAAATCGTCGGACATCCTCGCGCCCCGGTGATCGGGCACGAGGATAATCTTGTCCCGGAGCGCGGCGAGTGAATCGCCGCTCAGATGATCGGGATGGCCGTGCGAGATCCACAGGTATTTGCAGCGCCGGACCGCATCGAGTTGCTCCGCGCGAATTTCGTGCGCGAGACCCCAGCTGCCGAAATACGCAGACCCTGTGATCCACGGGTCCGTCGCGAGCAGAGGGACCTTGTCATGCAGGATCAGTGTCGCATTGCCGACGGTATCGAACCCGAGCTCCATCCCTCCCACCTCCTGCAACGACAGGCAATCTGGCAACTGACGCGGAGACAGGCAAATCGGAAACGGAGTTCCCACCGATCTCCGATGCGCGTCGTGCGCAATGCCGCGCAGAGGGACCTTCGGTTGCCGGTATCGGCAGCGCTGGCCATCTTCGCGCAATTCCGGGGGTAAGCCCTTGCTGTTTCAGAAATTGAACGCGCGCTGGCCGCATCGCGGTCACGCGGAAAGCGTCTCCGCGACGGTCGGAACGTCACTTCCGAAGTACTTGCCGGGACTCGACGCGGTGCGCGCGCTGGCAGCGATGGCCGTGCTGGCGTGCCACGCCGTCCAGGCCACGACGGTCTGGTCGCCACGGTGGGTGTCGAATGGCGGCGCCGCATGGGCGGCTCCGATCAGAACCGCAATGGAGGAGGCGGGCGCGTGGGGAGTGGGAATCTTCTTCGTGCTCAGCGGCCTCTGCATCCACTTGCCGCTCGCGCGGAAGATGGCGCTGGGCGCGCCGCCACAGATCGATGCCCCCTCGTACTTCCGGCGGCGGTTCCGCCGGATCTATCCGCCGCATCTGATCGCGTTGGGGCTCAGCGCGGTGGTCGCGGCAGCCCTTCCGCTCGCGCATTTCGCCGTGCACCCGATGATCTCGGCGCCGTCGTTCCGTCAACTCGCCGCGCACCTCCTGATGGTGCACACCTTCGTCCCGAGCGCGTTCTACAGCATCAACCACGTGCTCTGGACCATCGCCGTCGAGACGCACTTCTACCTGCTCTATCCCTTGCTGCTGGCGGCGCGGCGCCGGATCGGAACGGGCACGCTCTGCGTGGTCCTGCTCGGCATTTCGCTGGCGCTGCGCATGACGGGAAAAGTCTTTGCGTTCGATGCGGAGATGAAGCTGATCCTCGAGCGAAACTTCGTCTGCCGGTTCTGGGAATGGACCCTGGGGTGCTGGCTTGCGGAGCGGATCGTCAATCGCGGTATCGAGCTTACGCCGAACCTGCGCGCGCTGCTCGGCGGTCTGCTGGTCACGTACGCGATCTCGCTCGGGCTGCGGAACCTGTTGCCGTACGGTGGTATCTGGAGCGGGACGCTGATGCCTCTGCTGTTCGCGCTCGCCCTCACGGCAGCTTGCGGTCTGGCGGCGCAACCCGACTCGTTCCTGGTCCGGGTCGGCAAGGCGTCGTACTCGCTGTATCTCGTCCATCCCATCGCGCTGTCGATCGCGCTGGTGACGACGCGCGCGGCCGGTATCACCTCGGCCTGGATCGAGTTTGCCATCGCCGTTCCGTTCGCATTCGCAGCCACGTTCCTGTTCTTCCGCTGCGTCGAGCAGCACTACCTCGCGACGGCGCCGCCTTCGCGCGCACCTGTCATCCAGGGAGCTTCGGGACGTAAGATCATAGGTCAGATAACCCAGCTTCCGTCACCCTTGGTATAGCCTCCCGCCCCGGTCTGGCGCTGCGCGCCTCCGGCCTGGATGCCGTCAATCTCTCTCTCGATACCCTGCGCCCGGACCGCTTCCGGGAGATCACGCTGCGCGACGGCTGCGAGGAGACCATCGAGGCAATCCGGGCAGCCGCGGCAGCCGGGTTCGAGGCCGTGAAGGTGAACGCGGTGGTCATGGCCGGGGTGAACGACGACGAGCTGGTCGACCTCGCGCGGGCCTTCGCCCTCAATGATTCCATCGAGATGCGGTATATCGAATATATGCCCTTCGAGGGGAATCACTGGGGCGAGCGGCTCCGGATGTTCCCGGCGGAGGCCATCCGGGCACGGCTCGAGGACCAGCTGGAGCTGGAGGAGATCGGCCTGGCGGAGACTGCGCGCGTCTATCGCGTCCGGGAGAGGAACGGCGGCGCGTTCCGCGGGCGCATCGGGATCATCTCCAGCATGACCGAGCCGTTCTGCGCCACCTGCAACCGGACGCGATTGACGGCGGATGGGCACTTCCGCTGGTGCTTGCTGGACGAGGGCGAGATCGACCTGCGCGGGCCGATGCGGGCGGGCGCGACGGATGAAGAGCTGTCGCGACTGATCGAGGATGGGCTCCGCGCCAAGAAGCCGGGGCACGCGCCCGCGGAGGAGCTGGTCGCGCTGCACCAGGGCGCGAGCCATTTCGGGCGCTCGATGATCCGCATCGGCGGCTAGGCCTGGCCACCGAAGGTGGCTTCTAGGGGAATGTTCCCCTTACCCGGCGCGTGGAAGAGGGACGGCTCGAAGTCGCGCGCAGATGAGTGGCCCACGCGGCAAATGGGCCGATTACGGCGTCGCTGAGGGTTGCGCGCCGCTCTTCCTCGAAAAGGCCAGTTGCGGGCCATTCACCCGGCTTCGCCCGGCAATACGTGCCGAAGAGCAAGTCCCAGACGGGAAAGAAAGCAGCGAAGTTCTTGTCGCGATGCTCGGGCTGCCGCGAATGGTGGATTCGGTGGTGCTGAGGACCGGTGAGGAGCGGCGTCAGCGGGCCGAGCGGGAGCCGGAGGTTGGCGTGGAAAAAGATGGACCAGTACGCAAGCAGCGAGCCGACCAACGTTGCCGGCACTGGAGTGACGTGAATCAGCGCCGCCAATGGGATGGTGATGGTGAATACGCGCATCGGCTCTTCTAGCCAGTGGTGTCGCAGATTGGTCAGGCAGTTCAGACTGCGCTCGGTATGGTGCAGCTTGTGCTGCTCCCAGAGGACGGGAATGCGATGCTGCAGGCGGTGGTGCCAATAGTAGAAAAAGTCAAACACGAAGAGCGGCACCAGCGGCAGCACCAAGTGCATCAGCGGCCAGTCGAATCCTCATCCCAAACACGGTGCACCCCGCGCTGAAGACCAGATCCCACCATGGCTGGTTGCGCTCGGCCGGCAGCAGCCGCTCCGCGAGGAGAAATCCCGCGATGACCACGAAATAGGAGCCAACGAGGGGTGCTGTAGTCCGCAGCGTCTCGACAAGGAATGCCATCCGTCCCCATCTTATCGCGAAACCCTAAGGGGCTACGCCTGAGCGCGGTCACCCGCGAGCTCGGTTATGAGATGCGTTCTAGACGCCGGGGCCGGAATCAGCTCGCGGAGAGACGAGCACCTCGACGGGAATTCCGCCGTTCTGCGTGCGCAGGACAGGCGCGAGCCCAAGCTCCCGGGCACCAGCCGCCGCGGCCTCCCCGGCAACCATTGCAAGATGCCAGCATGGTCGCCCCTTCGCCGCATCGCCCAGCTCCCGCAGTACCCGCTTCACGTCAGCGCCAACGCGCACGCCGTAAGGCGGATTGCACGCGAGCAGCCCACTGCCCGGGTCGGACGGCAGGTCCGCGAGCCTTCGCTGCACGACATCGATCGAAACGCGTGCGCGCGCTGCATTCTCCCTGGCCGCCGCCACCGCGCCCGCGTCCTGATCGGACGCCTCGATGCGCACTGCGAGGGACCGTTCCTGCTTGCGCGCATCCGAGATCAGGTGTTCCCACTGCCGCGCAGAGAACCCGGGCCATTTTTGGAAAGCAAACCTGCGCCCGGTTCCCGGTGCCCGGCGCATGGCGATCAGGGCTGCCTCGATGGCGATGGTTCCGGAACCGCAGAGTGGATCGCAGCAGGGCTCGTCGCCGCTAAAGCCTGCCGCCAGGATCATAGGTCAGATAACCCAGCTTCCGTCACCCTTGGTGTAGCCTCCCGCCCTGGTCTGGCTGGAACAAACCCTGTGCGCGGTGTCCGGAACCGCGCCGGCGAGCCTACCGCGGCGGCGAAACACGCGCGAGGTCGAGGCCCTCCTGGTCCGC
>VBKQ01000540.1 GCA_005879505.1 Deltaproteobacteria bacterium | reverse complement strand
GAAGCACCACACCTTGCGGCCCTCGGTCTTCGCCAGGCCGCGATCTTGAAGGTAGCGGAGGAACTTGGCCTGGTAGATGGCCATGATCGGCCCGAGGCCCATGCTGACCGTGGGGAATTGCCAGAAGTCGGGCATCAGCCAGGGATGCGGGTAGCTCGAGAGCCCGCGCCCGTCGACCTCCTGGCGGAAGTTCCGCATGTGCCCCTCGTCGATGCGGCCCTCGAGGAACGCGCGCGCATAGAAACCGGGCGACGAGTGGCCTTGCAGGTAGAGGAGATCGCCGCCGTGCTTCTCGCTGGGCGCATGCCAGAAATGATTGAAGCCGATGTCATAGAGCGTCGCGCCGGACGCGTAGCTCGCCACGTGCCCGCCGAGCTCGGTCGATTCCTTGTTCGCGACGACTACCAGCGCCATCGCGTTCCACCGCGTGATCGAAGAGAGGCGCGCCTCGATCTTGAAGTCGGACGGCCGCTGCGCCTGCGCGCTGACCGGAATCGTGTTCACGTACGGCGTCGTCGCGCTGAATGGAAGATCGGCGCCCGCCTGCCGCATGCGCCCGATCAGCCTTTCCAGCAGGAAGCGGGCGCGATCGACGCCCTCGTTGGCGATGACCGTGTCGATCGCATCGAGCCACTCGCGCGTCTCGACGGGGTCGGCGTCCTGGTGCTTCGTCACGAGACCATCCTGTTGCTTGGTCACGAGATCTCCTTGCGGCCTCCAGAGAGGGGCGTCCTTAACTCATGGATCATCGACCTACAAGCACTCCCTGTGTGTGTGGAGTGGGGAGTTTTGCACCGCCGCGGAAAAGCGCCCGCCGCGGTGCGGCATGGACGGCTAGCCCATGGCGCCGTTGGCGCAATGCGGCAAGCCATGACGCTGGGGAAATTTGCCCCGGTTTTTCGGGCACGCGCCTTGCTCGATGGTACGGCCATTGCGCCCGGGATGCACCCGGCGCACACCTCAGGAGTACACGATGATTCGCACGATCGCCGCTGCTCTCGCCGCGGTTGTTTTCGTCGCCTTCAGCGCCATCGCCGCCCCGCTACGCCTGACACTTCGTCGACGACTGCCACGCCGCAGCCGCAGAAGTAAATCCGCTCCCGGCGATCCTGCATGTCATCGGGGCTTCCGCGCGCCCGCGCGGGGGCCCCGGTTTTTTCGGGTGCTCCGCGCTTCTCTCGCCTAAACCCGGTCCCACGATGTCGAAGGCGTACGATCCTCGCGATCGCTTCTGGCGGAAAGCGAAGAAAGAGGGGCTGCGCGCCCGCTCCGCCTTCAAGCTCGACGAGATCCAACGCCGCTTCCACGTCCTGCGAGCGGGCGCGCGCGTTCTCGATCTCGGCGCTGCGCCGGGCGGATGGTGTCAGGTCGCGGCCCGCGCGGTAGGTCCCAAAGGTTTTGTCCTCGGCATCGACCTCGAGCCGATCTCCCGCTTGCCCTTTCCGGTGGAGACCTGGGTGGCGGATGCGTTCTCGCCCGGGTTGCTTGCGCGGCTGCGCACGCAAGGCCGCGCGCCCTACGACGCGGTGCTCAGCGATCTGGCGCCCAAGACCTCGGGCGTCCGGAGCTCCGACGAAGCACGTTCGCTCGAGCTGGCGGAGAGGGCGCTCGGACTCTCGCTCGAGGTGCTGAAGCGATCGGGCGTCTTCGTGGTGAAGGTGTTCATGGGAGGCGACTTCGAGTCATTCCTGCGCCGCAGCCGGGCTGCGTTCCTCGATGTCCGCGTGGTCCGGCCGGAAGCGAGCGTCGCGCGCGGCAGCAAGGAGGTGTACCTCGTCTGTCGCGGGCCGCAGCCGCTCGAGGAATCGGCCCCAGAGCCCGATGGTTTGCCGCCGGCGAAGGCGACGTGAACGAGGGTTCTTGACACCTTCGGACCGCGGTGTTACATGACGCGGCCCCTGCAAGTGTGGGGCGTGCGCGAGGGCGGAAGTCGAGGCCCTTGACACGAAACCGCGGACAGCGGTAGGAAGCGCGCCCCCGTCGCGAGGCGGGGCAGGCAGTTGGTCGTCCGAAGTGGTGCAGCAGGCGCTCGGTCTTTGAAAACCGGATAGCAAGTCCACGAAGCAGATTGCGGATACCGCAATGCTTTGAGTGAAGTTCGAAGTACGTCAGCGCTAGGAGCTGACGCTCCGATGGAATTCAATTGGAGAGTTTGATCCTGGCTCAGAACGAACGCTGGCGGCGTGCCTAACACATGCAAGTCGAGGGAGAAAACCCGCAAGGGCGAGTAAACCGGCGAACGGGTGCGTAACACGTGGATAATCTACCTTCCTGACTGGGACAACTGGCCGAAAGGCTTGCTAATACCAGATAAGCCCACGGGCGCTTTGGCGCCTGAGGGAAAAGGTGGCCTCTGCATGCAAGCTATCGCAGGGAGATGAGTCCGCGGCCCATCAGCTAGTTGGCGGGGTAAAAGCCCACCAAGGCTACGACGGGTAGCTGGTCTGAGAGGATGATCAGCCACACTGGAACTGAGACACGGTCCAGACTCCTACGGGAGGCAGCAGTGGGGAATCTTGCGCAATGGGCGAAAGCCTGACGCAG
>VBKQ01000353.1 GCA_005879505.1 Deltaproteobacteria bacterium | reverse complement strand
CAGCTCGACGACTCGGCGGTGGAGGTCCGCCTGCAGATCAAGGGCTACGCGATCGGCGCGTCGAAGCCGGGCGGGCCGGTCCCGCATGCGCACCTCATCGTCGACAACGAGCCGGCGCTCGAGATCGACGACGCCGCCGTGCCCTGGGCTCTGGGAGGGCTCTCGCCGGGCCCGCACATCCTGCGGGCGGTGCTCTGCCGGCCCTGGCACGAGGTGGTGAAGGCGCCCAAGGCGTTCGCGATGGTGCGTTTGTGGATCGGGCCCCGGCTCTCCGGAAAGGCCGGAAGGGCCGCGGAAGCCGCATTATGGCCGAACCCGAGACGGCCGATTCTCACCCATGTCCTCCCCATCGGCGCGCCGTCGAAGGGCCTGGTACTCGCGCGCATCGAGCAAGATGGGGCGCAAGCAAAGGAACCGGATCTCCCGCCGCCGGCGGGAGCGAACCGGGCGGTGGTCGATTTCTACTTGTCCAATGCCAGGGTCGGACGCCGGGGCGACAAGGTCCGGATCGTACTCGACAGGCGCGAGCTGCCGCTGGTCACGGAGTGGAAGCCGCAA
>VBKQ01000539.1 GCA_005879505.1 Deltaproteobacteria bacterium | reverse complement strand
CCATCCTCGCGAGTCGCAGCGGGCACTCGACGAGATGATCTCCAGATTTGCCCATGCCGGCGCCTATCAGATCGCCGAGGTGTACGGCTGGCGGGGAGAGAAGGACCTCGCCCTGGCGTGGCTGGAGCGGGCGCGCGACCAGCGCGATGGGGGGTTCATCAACGTCAAGATCGATCCGCTTTTCCGGAGCCTGCGCGGCGACCCGCGCTACGCCGCGCTCCTCTCCCGGATGCACATGCCGCTGGACTGACAGTCGGGCTCCCCGGAACATCCAGTTGATTCTT
Source organism: Deltaproteobacteria bacterium (assembly GCA_005879505.1). Classification (GTDB taxonomy): domain Bacteria; phylum Myxococcota; class Myxococcia; order Myxococcales; family 40CM-4-68-19; genus 40CM-4-68-19. Next base: position 2,373 of record VBKQ01000539.1, on the reverse strand, counting down.
ACCGGGGTCGCTTGATCGCGGGGCGGCCTGGCAAGCGGCTGGCTCTCGCATGCGCTGCCGTCAGTCGCCATCCTCTCAAGGAAGTGTATTTGGGCGCGCCCATGTCGAAGGTCCTGCTCGTCGCGGTTGCTCTGGCGATCTCCTGCGGCGCATCGCAAACCTCCGGGGGAGCTGGATCGGGGGGTGGCTCCGGCAGTGACGCCGGATCGGGCGGCAGCGTGGACGGCGGTACCGGCTCCGGCGGCGGCGGGTCGGACGGCGGTGGCTTGGGGGCCGGCGGGTCAGATGGCGGCGGCTTGGGAGCCGGCGGGTCGGACGGCGGCACCGGCTCGGGCGGCGGTTCCGGCGGCGGCAGCGATGGCGGGACCGTCAGCTCCTCCGACTGCGACGGCATCGTCCCCGGCTCGATCGGCAACTCTTTCAGCTTCGACGTACCGGCGCCCTCTTTCGGCACGATGCAGTGCGAATCCGCTAGCTCCGACGAGGAGGGCAACCTCATCGCCGACAACCGCGGCCCTCCGACGATGAACTTGAGCTGGGAGCTGTACTCGCCTCGAGGCGAGCACGTCGGCCACATCGAGGCGGCGCAGCATCAAGTCGTCGGCAGCGACGAGGCGGGTCCGGAGGCGTTCCGCTCCTGGCCAAATGGCGCCGTGGTGGCGACCGAGTCCTGCAATCTCCCGCCCGGTGATATCTTCGTCCGTCGATTCGATTCGACCGGGCACCAGACGAGCTCCGGCGACGTCCAGTACAATTGCGATTTCCTCGCGGCAGTCGGCGACGCGAACGGCAACACCTTGCTGCTCTGGCGAAGCGGCTCCAGCACCTCGGACATCGTCGGCCGCTGGCTCGATGCAGCGGGAACTCCGATCACGCCATTCTTCACCATCGGCACGGGAGTGCTCGGCAAGGGCAGTCGTGTCCTGCTCCATGCAGTGGTCGGCGGCGGGGCGGTACTCGCGGTCGACGGCGCGTGGAAGTGGTTCATCGGCAGCGGTTCGGCGGACGTATCGGCGGCTCCGGACTGGCTCACCTCGCACGCCGGATACGATTTCACCATCGTCCGCGGCGAGCGCGCGTATGCGCTCTTGCCCCGCACTTCCGGCGACCCGCGCGTCATGGATCTGATCTCGACGCAGGGCAACCGTTGCGGGTCGCTCACATTCCCGGTGGGCGGGCTCACCACCGGGGCCGACGGCAGCGTCATCGGCGCGAGCGGCAACAGCGGCTGTACCAAGACGGTGTGGCCGGGGCTATTGCGCTAGCACGGCATCCCGCCGTACTTACGCGCTCGGATGCTGAGGTTCGTCACGGCGGTACAACATCTGCCGCAGCACGTACAGCAGGATCCCGCCGTGCCGGTAGTACTCGACCTCGATCGGCGTGTCGATCCGCAACGTCACCGGCACCTCATCCGTCGCTCCGTTCGCGCGGTGGATGACGAGCCGCGCGTCCTGGCGCGGCGTCGGCCCGCCCTCCAGCCCCGTCAGGTCGAACGTTTCCGTGCCGTCGAGCTTGAGCGTACCCGCATCGGTGCCTTCCTTGAACTGGCAGGGCAGCACTCCCATCATCACCAGGTTACTGCGGTGGATGCGCTCGAAGCTCTTCGCGACCACCGCGCGCACCCCGAGCAGCCGCGTGCCTTTCGCCGCCCAGTCGCGCGAGGAGCCGGTGCCGTACTCGTGTCCGGCAAAGATCATCAGCGGCGTGCCCCGTTTCTGGTACTCCATCGACGCGTCGTAGATCGGCATCTGCTTGCCGTCGATGACGGTGACGCCGCCTTCCACGCCGGGGACCAGCAGGTTCTTGATGCGCACGTTCGCGAACGTGCCGCGCACCATCACTTCGTGGTTGCCGCGCCGCGCGCCGTACGAGTTGAAGTCCTCCGGTTTCACGCCGCGGGAGATGAGGTACTTCCCCGCCGGGCTGGTCGGTTTGATCGATCCGGCGGGTGAAATGTGGTCGGTGGTGACGGAATCGCCGAAGACCGCCAGCGCCCTCGCCCCGCGGATGCCGGTGCGCTGGTCGGGGCGCGGCGAGAAGCCCTCGAAGTACGGCGGCTCCTGGATGTACGTGCTGTTCGCGTCCCAGGCGTAGACCTCGCCGGAAGGAGCGGGGATCTCGTTCCACTCGTGCGCGTCGCGCGAGAGATCGCCTCCGTAGTTCTGCCGGTACATCTGCACGTCGCTGGCCGCGCCCAGGGCAGCGTTCAACTCTTCTGCGGTTGGCCAGAGGTCCTTCAAGAACACGGGCTTGCCGTCTCGACCCAGGCCGATGGGATCCTTCTCGACGTTGATGTCCACCCGGCCCGCCAGCGCGAACGCCACCACCAGCGGCGGCGACATGAGGAAGTTCGCTTTGATGCTCTGGTGG
>VBKQ01000352.1 GCA_005879505.1 Deltaproteobacteria bacterium | reverse complement strand
TGACCAACGCGATCAACGAAACCGACCGCGTGTTCACCGTCGAGTCACCCCAGCACAAAGGGCCCAGGTTCAGCGACTCACGATGAGTGGTCGCCCTTTTCCACCGGCTTGCCGGCCTTCTCCCAGCCCTGGATCCCTGCCGACATGATGTAGACGTTCTTGTAACCGAAGTTGACCGCCGCACGGGCGGCCTGGTGGCAGGCCATTCAGTGCGTGTTCGCGCAATAGAAGACCAGCTTGCGCGACTTGTCCTTGGGGAGATCGCTCTCCTTCACCGCATCGAAGGCGACCCATTTCGCGGTCGGGACGTGGCCCTTGTCGTACACGTCCTTCTGGTTGTTGTCGAAGACGTCCGCGTCTTTCCTGGCGATGAGATCGGAGACCTGATCGATGGTCAGATCGCTGAACCCCTCTTCCTTGACGGCGTTGGCGCGCGCCGCCCCCGCGAGCACCAGGACGAGACCGGCCAGCAAAGACCTGCGCAAGATTTTCATGGGCTTGGAGGGTAACCGCAGAGGGCCTCCGGTCAAGCGCTCTTCTCCATCGAAACATGCGCGATCCCGGTGCCATCGTCGTACTCCCCGCCGGAGGCGGCATACCCGGCCTTCTCGTAAAATGCTCGCGCCCGCACCTGCGCCGACAGCGTCAGCCTCGTCGCGCCGCGGCGACGCGCCTCCGACTCGAGGAAAGCGAGAAGGGCTTTCCCGACGCCCCGCTGGCGGACCTCTTCGCTCACCGCCATCCGCTCGATCTTCGCCACGGACGGCGCCGTGAAGGTGAGTCTTCCCGCCCCGCAAGGAACGCCGTCCAGGGTAGCGAGCGCATGTACCGCGTCGTCCTGGTCGTGCGCATCCTGCTCGTCGCCCGGCCGCACCCCTTGCTCTTCGACGAACACGGTCCAGCGAACGCGGAGGCAATGCTGGACTTCCTCCGGCGTCTGCGCGAGCCGGACGCCGATCATGCCTGCGTCGGTTTGAGCCACCGTTCGGTGGCCACTGCCCAGAGAACGGCGCCGAGCGCGCAGAAGAGCAAGAGGGAGACGAGGTCGCTGGTGGCAAAGCCGGGAATCACCCCACCGACGTTGATGGAATTGAGGAAGTTCCGGGTAGTGTCCGAGAGCTGGAGGAACGCCAGGATGGTGCCGATCACGCTGGCGCCCGCGATCAGGCCGGAGGCGAAGAGCACGCCCGGGCCGCTCTCCGCCTCGGCGCCGCTCACCTTCCGCTTCCCGGTATGGTCGGCGATGTAGCGGACGATGCCGCCAAGCATGATCGGCGAGCTGGTTGAGAGCGGCAGATAGACCCCGACCGCGAAGGCAAGACTGGACATCCCGCACAGCTCCAGCACCACGGAGATGAACACGCCGATGAGCACCAGCCCCCAAGGCAGGCGCTGGGTCATGATGCCCTCGATGATGAACGCCATCAGCACCGGCTTGGGCGCGCTGAATTTCGACTTCACCTTCTCGCCGTTGTCGCGCCTGTCGATCTTGCCGTTGATGCCGGGGTCCTCGAGGTACTTGATGCGGCCGCTGTCGTCGACGAGGTACTTGCCGGGGGGAGCGTCGCCGCGAGGCTCACGCAGCCAGACCACGTTGTAGGCATTGCGGTCGCGGTCCGCGTCGGCGCCACGCAGGTGCTCCTTCTCGCCGCTGAATTCGGAGGGTGAGAACTGCACGTCGTAGTTGCGCGCCGCGAACACGGTGCCGGCGTCGTTGAGCTTCAGGATCACGAACCCCAGCACCAGCGCGGAGGCGAACGCGCCGCAGAGGATGGCGATCTGCTGCCGCGAGGGCGTGGCGCCGACCAGGTAACCGGTCTTGAGGTCCTGGGAGGTGCTGCCGCCGTTGGAGATGGCCACGCAGACGACGGCGGCGACGCTCAGGGCCGCGATCTTGTACGGTGGAGTGACCCACCCGAGCGCGAAGAAGATGAGCGAGGTAATCAGCAGCGTCGCCACGGTCATGCCGGAGATGGGGTTCGAAGAGCTGCCTACCTCGCCGGTCAAACGCGAGCTGACGGTCACGAAGAGGAACCCGAGCACGAGGATGAGCAGCGCTCCGAGGACGTTGAGCTTGAACGAGGGAACGAGCGCGCAGACGACCACGATCAGGAGCGACCCGATCGCCACCACCGGCAGCGGGATGTCCCGATCGGTGCGCAGCGTACCCGCTGGACCCGTGGCCCCCCTCAGCGAGCGCATGCCGCGCATCGCGCCGCCAACGATGGTGGGAAGGGACTTGAAGAGCGAGATGATGCCGCCGGCCGCCACGGCGCCTGCACCGATATACAGAATATATGACCGCCAGACATCGTCCGTGCTCATGTCCCTGATGAGCTTGGTAGCGGGATAGATCGGCGAGGAGGCACTGCGGCCGAAAAGCTTGATGGCGGGCATCAGCACCAGGCTGGAGAGGATGCCGCCGGCACCCATGATCATCGCGATGCGAGTGCCGATGATGTAACCGACGCCCATCAGCTCGGGGCCGACTTCCAACGCGAGGTTCCCTCCCTCGTAGCCCTTGCCGAACAACTTCTGCGGGACGTCCTTGAACACCCCGAACGCCTTGTAACCGAGGGCGAAGATACCCCCGACCCCGAGCCCGGCGAACACCGTCTTCGCCGTGGTGCCGCCAGTCTCGCCGGAGATGAGCACCTCGGCGCAGGCGGTCCCTTCCGGGTAGACGAGCGTCTTCGCTTCCTTGACGATCAGCGCCCGGCGCAGCGGGATCATCATCAAGATCCCGAGCAGGCCGCCGAGGACGCTGACCAGGATCACCTGCGAGATCTCCAGGTTGTAGCCGAGGATCAGCAGCGCCGGCATGGTGACGCCCACGCCGAAGGCGATGCTCTCGCCCGCGCTGCCGGCCGTCTGGGTGATGTTGTTCTCGAGGATGGTGGCGCGGCGGGTGCGGAAGATACGGGTGAACGCGCGAAAGATGGTGATGGAAAGCACCGCGACCGGGATGGAAGCGCTCACGGTCAGGCCCACCTTCAGCACCAGGTACATGCTGGAGGCGCCGAAGAGGATCCCGAGCAGGGCGCCCACGATCAAGGGGACCGGCGTCAGCTCTGGGATGTCCTGGTCAGCGGGAATGAAGGGCTGGTGTGCAGTCTCTTCGGCCGTGACTGGAACGCGATCGGCCGTAGCGGTGTGGGGCGCTTTCGATTCGGGCGCTTTTTCCAGCGCGGGCAGCTGCATAGAGACGCATGGGTAGCATGAAGTCGGTGTTCCGGTCACGACGTGCGTGCGTGCGCCCGGGAGTGAATGCGTCGTAGGATTACCGGGTGTTCAGCGTGAAACTGGTGGCGCGGCCCGACGCTCGCATGGTCGAGGTGCCGCTCGAGATCGAAGCGGCGCTGCCGCGGGATTTCGAGGGCGCGGCGCTGCTCGCCTCCAGCGGGCTCCCGCGCCGCGTCCGCATCAAGGCGACCAAGGACTCGCTGAAGCTCTCCACGGCTTACCGCGCCGATCAACTCCTCGGCGACATCGTACGCACCGCTCTGCGCGGTGCCGCGAACGACATCATCCGCGTGCAGGACGCAGTGATGAAGTTCATCCGCGCCGTGCGCGAGCGGCGCCAGGACGGCGCGACCCTTCTCATCTCGAGCAACGGGCGCGGCAAGATCGACGTGGTGGAAGCTGGGGCCACCGCGCGCTTCGCGGCCGCGCCGCCAGCTCCGGCGCCCGAGGTCCCGCCTTCGCCGGCCCCGCCCGACCGCCTCGCGGCCCTCGAGCGACGCGTCGCGGATCTGGAGGCGGCGATCAGGCGGACGGCGCAGACCGCCGATCTGGCCGACCGGGTCGCGCAGCTCGAGCAGCGCGTTCCCACCGCCCCGATCGCGCGCGCGGCGCGCCCAATCGCAGACTCGGCCGATCAGGGTCGGGACCGGTCGCCCACGCCCGCGCGGCGCGCGACCGTGATCGAGGCTTATGCCGACGGGCTGCGCATGGACCTGCGCGCCCGGGCTGCCGCAGCCGCGGCCAAAGCGCGCGTGGAGATGGAGCGCGGCGACAAGGCGGCTGCGCTCGCGGCCGACGGAGAACTGCTCGGCGCTCCGCAGGACGGCACTGCCCAGCGGCTGCGGGATGCAGCGGCGCAGGCCGCGGCCCGGCAATCGGGACTCACCCGGCTGGCGGAGGAGATCGAGTTCTACGACAGCGGCGATCTGCCGGTCGCCTCGCAGCTCCTCGCGAAGCTCGAGGACTCTCCTTCGGGCGATCCTGCGCCCGTGCTCGAGGCCATCGCGCAGGCGGTCGCGCGCTCGGCGAACCCCGGCGATGGCGACGGCCGCGCGTCGTGGGTACGGCGCGCCGCAACGTTGTGCGCGTGGCAGATCGTCGAGCCGCAACCGGGCGAGTCGCTCGATTCCGCATTCGAAGTCCTCGACTCGGGAGGGACGTCGGTTGCCGCTCTCGTCTGCCCGGGCTTGAAGCGCGCCGATGGCGCCTCGATCGTGCGGCCGCGCGTCCTCGGCGTCGCGAAGCCGCCGGAAGCCCCGGTTCCCGCGGCATCGCCAGTCACGCCCGAGGCGGACCTCGCTCCGAAGCCCGCGATCGTCACCTCCAGCGACGCGGTCGCGAGCCCCACCGCGACGATCGACGCCCTGGTCCCCCCGGCGGAACCTGCCGCCGGCTTGCCGGTCTCGGAGCCGCCAGCGCCGGTCTTGCCTCCCATGGAGCGCACGACCCCGTTCGCGCTTTTGCCCGCTCCGAACACGCCTGTGCTCTCGCTTCTCGACCTCTCCGCCGAGACCCCGATCGGTCCGGAAGAAGCAGCGGCTGCCGCTGCCGCGGCCGCGCGCGTTCCCCGAGTAGTGCCGGACGACGCGCAGATCAGGGACGAAGCGCTGGCGGCGATCGGAACCGAACAGGCCCATTACGAGCTCGACGACTCCGATGTGGAGGAGATCCACCAGCTCCTCTATCCGCTGCCGACCGGATCGAAGCCCGGCTAACCCCGCCACAGCCTTCATCTGCGCATGCCGCCAGGTGGCCGGGACACCGGACGAAGGGTTGTCATTGACAACCCCCCGATGCTGGTCTATTCCGCGCGCGCTTCGTTCCCCGGGAGGGGCCGACCAGATGGCACGCGATCTCGGCACCAAGTACATCTGCTACAAGTGCGGCACCAAGTTCTACGATCTGAAGAAGCCAGTGCCCACTTGCCCGAAGTGCGGCGCCGACCAGCGCGAGGCCCCGGTTGCGAAGCCGACATCGGCGCGCGCCGCGAAGGCCGTCGCAGCGAAGGAGCCGGAAGAGGTGGAGGTCCCGGCCACGGAAGACGAAGAACCCGAAGCGGAGGAAGACGAAGCCGAAGACGAGGACTAGCCGCAGCCGCCGAAGGCGGCTTAGCGCCGCTCTAAGCGGCCCTTTCCACGCGCGAGTTCTTCAGCCAGTCCGGGACGCGGTCCTTCCGGTAGATGAAGATGGCGTCATAAGGACAGGCCTTCTCGCATTCGCGGCAGCCGGTGCAGTTCTTCTCGATCACGCTCACGACGCCGAGGAAGCTGTTCGGGTCCTTGACGTGCACCATCTCCAGGGCCTCGAACGGGCAGCGCTCGACGCACTTCTCGCAGCCGGTGCAGGCCTGCTCGTACACGAAAGCGAGCGGGCGCTCGTTCTTCTTCAGCATGTGCTGCACGTTGCCGTACTGGTCGAGGATGGCGTCTACCGGGCAGACCGGGCCGCAGGCGCCGCAGTCGATGCAGAGCTCCGGCCAGATGATGTGCAGCCCCTTGCGCTCGCCCGTGATCGCGTCGGTGGGACACCGCTTCACGCACGCCGTGCAGCCGATGCAGGTCTCGATGATGCGAAACGCCATGGGCGGTCTTCTATACAGGCAATCGGTAGAGCATCCAATATACGACCGGTCGCTGACACGTACTCCCACACGGTGTCACCCGCGCCCCCCACCAGTGAGGGCGCGCGCGTCGCGGAGCAGGCGATCGGGGTCATCTGCGTCGTAATAGCCGCGGATGCGCCCCATGCGGTCGACGAGCACCAGGCGCTCGCCGTGCATGATGTCGAATGCCTCCGCGTGCGGATCGGCATCTTCTCGCGGCATCTTCGCCATCGCGGTATGGAAGCCGCGCACCACGGTGCGCTCGACCTCCTTCTGATCACCGGTCAGGGAGCGCCACAGGCCGGCGCGAGCACCGAAGGTCTCGCCATACTCCTTCAGCTTCTGCGGCGTATCGCGCTCCGGGTCGACGCTGATGGAGAGCAGGCCGATGTTGCCCCCCTGCTCCAGCGGGATGAGGCGGTCCTGCAGCTTCTTCATCTTTGCCTGCAGACGCGGGCAGGCATCCGAGCAGGAGGTGTAGACGAAATCCGCGATCCAGACGCGGCCGAGCAGGTCTTCCCTGCCGAACGGCTTTCCATCCTCGGCGAGGAGCGAGAACGCGGGGAGCTCGCCGAGCATCGGCAGATCGGGCGCGACGGACTGGCGGAAGAAGAGCGCGCCGATCGGGACCGCCAGCGCGAGCCCCGCGAACGCGACCCAACCCGGATGCAGCACGAGCCTTCCGGGCTTCTCTGCAACGACCTGCATGCAGCGCGTTTATACTTCAAAAGCATGACGCAAGGCCGCACTTTGTGCGACAGCGGCTACCGGGTGAGCAGCTTCTCGCGGTCGAACAGCCGCACCGCGATCGCGATCAGGGCCACGTCCGCCGCGGCGACGCCGGCTGCGAGCGCAAAGTAGAAGCGAGGTCCGAGCGCGATGCGCCCCGCGAGCTGGAACACGAGCAGCGCGAGCAGCGGCAGCACCGTGGTCGCCGCGAGGTTCTGCGCCGCGCGCGGATCCAGGACCCGCGAGGAGACCACGACGGCCGTCGCGTTCCCGAAAAGCGCAAGCAGCGGTGAGAGCGCCAGGGTCCCGAACAGCCAGGCGGAATCCGGCAGCAGCATGTGACCGGCGACGGCATCGATGCCCAGGCAGAACAGCGCCGCGGCGATCCAGGTGATCGCAAGCGCCGGCACCATCGCCGCCACGCTCTTGCCGGCGACGATGCTGAGGGTGCTCACCGGCGTCGCGAGCAGCGGCTCGAGCGTGCGTCGCTCCCGTTCGCCCCCGATCGATTGGGCCGCGAGCAGGACGGCGAGGAAGATGGGGAGGACGAGGAACATCGGCAGCCAGTTGCGCGCCAGCACCGAGGCGATTCCCGCCGCGACTCCCGCCGATTCGCGCACCCCGTAGACGTCCTGTACGAAGAGCAGGGCCTGCTCCGGCGCGGCCCGGACGAGCCAGGCGAGCAGCGCGATCGGCACCGCCACCACGGTCGCGGGGAGGGAGGCCATCGAAAGCAGCAGGATCGGCGAGCGGCGGACCTCGAGCAGCTCCTTGCGGATCACCACGCCGATCATCGCTCCCGCGCCTCCGCCAGCAGCTGCAGCCAGGCATCTTCGAGCGGATCGCGATGCGGAGCGACCTCCGCGATGCGCGCTCCGGCGCGGACCAGCGCGGCGACGATCTCCGGCACCTCGGCGCGCGGCTCGATCAACAGCGTGCTCCCCGAGAGCCGCAGGGAATGACAGAGGGCCCGCACGCCGTCCGGCGCGAAGGGCGCCGCGAGCTCGATGCGCAGCAGGCTCCCGCGGCGGATCTCGTGGATCGCGACCAGCCGTCCGGCGATGAACGCTGCGCGGGAACAGAGGCGCTCGACCTCCTCGAGATGATGCGTGCAGAGGACGATGGTCGCGTGGTCCGCCGCCAGTTGAGCGACCACGTTGCGCACCTCCCGGGTCGCCTCCGGATCGAGCCCGACGGTCGGCTCGTCGAGCAGGATGACGTCCGGATCGTGAACCAGCGCGCGGGCGATGGCGAGCTTCTGCTTCATCCCGCGCGACAGCTCGGCGAAGGGGCGATCCGCGTGCTCGCGCAGAGCGAATCGATCGAGCAAGGCGCCGCACCGGCGGGCGGGCTCTCGCGCCTTCTGCAGGCGCGCGAAGTACATGAGGTTCTCGCGCGCGGTCAGCCGGTCGTAGAAGCCCGGGGACTCCGTGAGCAACCCGACGCGCGCCCGCAGCTCCGGTCCGCCAGGACGGCCCGGCGTGATCGGGTACCCGGCGACGCGCGCGGCGCCGGCGTCCGGCGCGTAGAGGCCCGCGAGCATGCGGAGCGTGGTGGTCTTGCCGGCGCCGTTCGGCCCGAGCAGGCCGAAAACCTCCCCGCGCTCGACCGTGAACGAGATCTCTCGGCACGCCGGGCGGCCGCCGAACGATTTCGCGAGAGCGTCCGCCTCGATGGCCGCCAAGTGGCGGCGATTCTACCTCAGCCTTCCGCTTTGCCCGGAGTCTTTCCCGGGTCGGACCCCTGGGACTCGTCGGGCGCTCCGGACTCCGCGGACCCGGGCGTCTTGCCCGCCGGATCCTCAACGATGGCCGGATTGAGTGCGTTGCCGGACGGCGGCAGCGAGCCGTCCGCGTTCGGCCTCGGCTCGACTCCGCTGCGGGTCTCGCCGGTGCCGATGCCGCGCTCGTTCTTGATCACTTTGATGTCGTTGTCCGCCATGGCTTAAACCTGTGCACTCCGCTAGAAGGGCGCGATGCGCCAGCAGGCGGACGTGGTGGTGGTCGGCGCCGGCCACAACGGGCTCGTCGCCGCGCTGATGCTCGCGCGGCGGGGGCTCGACGTCATCGTCCTGGAGGAGAAGGAAGTAGCCGGGGGCGCGGCGCGCACCGAGCGGCCCTTCAAGCGCGTGCCCGGCCTGGCGACCTCCACCGGCGCCTACCTGCTCGGGCTGATGCCGCCCGAGTTGCTGCGCAAGCTCGATCTGCAAATGCCGCTGGTGCGGCGGGACCCTCACTACTTCCTTCCCACTACCGGCAAGAAGTACCTCCTCTTCGGATCGGACGCCGCCGCGATGAAGGAGCAATTCCTCGCCTTCTTCAGCGAGCAGGACTGGCGCGCGAACGAGGAGCTGCAGGGGGAGATCGCGCAGCTGCGCGAGGACGTCGCGCCCACCTGGCTGGAGGAGCCGCTCTCGATCGAGGAGACCGCAGAACGATACGTCCGACCCGCCCTCCGGCGGGTGTTCGTCGATCTCTGCCGCAAGCCGGTGGGGCAGTACCTGGAGCGATTCGAATTCCGCAGCGACCTGCTCAAAGCGATGTACGCGGTGACCGACGGGTTCTCCGGACTGAACGGGGACTGGGACACGCCGGGAACGGGAATGAACTTCCTGGTCCACAACATGTGCCGGCTGCCCGGCAGCGACGGGACGTGGATGATCGTGAAGGGCGGCATGGGCGCGGTGACGGCCCGGCTCGCGGCAGCGGCGGTTGAAGCCGGCGCCACCATCGAGACCGGCCGCCCGGTGCAGGCGATCACGCCCGCCCCGCTCGCCGTCCACTTGCGCGACGGCGGCGAGGTCCGCGCCCGGGCCGTGGTGGTGAACGCGGATCCGTTCCGGCTGCGCGATCTGATCGGCCGCGAGAACCTCCCCGGCGCGTGGAATGCCAGGGTCGATGGCTACCGGCGCGATGGCACGACGTTCAAGGTCAATCTCGCGCTGAGCGCTCTGCCTCGCTTCACCTGCCTGCCGGAGGACCGCGGCCAGTTCGGCAGCACCATGCACCTCTTGCCCGACGAGCCGGAAGTGATGGGCGCGATGCGCGAGGCCTTCGCCGATGTGAAGGCGGGCCGCTTGCCCAGGTTCCCCACCATCGAGTGGTACGTCCACACCACGGTCGATCCATCGCTGCGCGACGCGGCCGGGCACCACAACTCGGCGCTCTTCGTGCAGTGGGTGCCCTACGACTTGAAGGGGACCACCTGGGAGGCCGAGGAGGAACGGTACGTGCGCCATCTGCTCGGGATCTGCGATCGCTTTGCGCCGGGCACCTCGGCGCTCGTGGCGGACACCTTCCCGCTCACTCCGCCGAAGATCGAGCGCCACTTCGGCATCACCCGCGGCCACATCCACCACGTGGACAATTCGTTCGGCTTCGCCGACCGCCTCCCGTACGCCACGCCGATCGAGGGCGTGTATTCCTGCAGCGCGGGGTGCCATCCCGCCGGCTCGGTGATCGGGGCGGCAGGCCACAACGCGGCCGAGCGCGTGATTCGGGACATCGAGGGGTAGTGGCTACCGATCAATACGCATCGGATGCAAATTTCCCAAATGCCTCCCGCCACGCGCGACCCCTTCGCGCGCTGGAGTGAAACCTCCCGGCGCACTGCCTTGGCGATCATCGCGGGGGGTGAGGTCCGCGATGCGAACGCTCGCTTCTCCGAGCTGAACGCCGGCAGTGGATCATGGAGCTGGCTCGACGGTCCGCACGCGAAGGTGCGCTACGAGAATCTGCCACAGCTGGTCCGCTGCGAGGCGGCCACGCTTGCGCCCGCGCCCTACCTGTCCAAATTCGAGCGCAGCGGCCTGGTGGTCGAGGTGCGGCTCGAGCGCCTGGACGGAAGCGAGGCGATCGCGATCGTCCACGACGTGACTTCCGAGTTGCACCGCCAGCGCGATCTGCAACGCGAGCGAGAGGCGCTCATGCACGAGGAGCGGATGCACGCCATGGGCGTGCTCGCGTCGGGGGTGGCGCACGACCTGAACCACGCACTCAACGTGATCGCGCTGCGCGTCGCCACGCTGCGGGCCGACTCGCAGATGGCGCGCAGCCGGCGCACGCTCGACGTGCTGGCGCGCGTGGTGGGAGATGCCGCCCGCATCGTGGCGCGGCTGCAGGACCTGGCCCGCAAACGCCGCGATCGGCCCCACGATGCGCTGGATCTCGCCGCGGTGCTCACCGGAGCGATCGAGATGGCGCGCACGGAAGCGGACACGGCGAACGTGCGCATCGAGGCGGAGGTGCCACCCCTTCCGCTCGTGCGCGGGTCCGCCGCCGAGCTGGCGCACGTCTTCGGCAGCCTGCTGCTGCACGCGCGCGAGCAGATGCCGGAGGGCGGCCGGGTCCAGGTCAAGGCCCGCGTGGATCGGGGCCGGGTACTGGTCACCATCCGTGACGCGGGCGCGGGGATGAACGAGGAGGACCTGGTGCGCCTCTTCGATCCGTTCTCGGGAGTGGCGGGAGAGACCGCGCTTGGCCTGTCGGTCGCGTGGGGGGTGATGTCGCGACTCGGAGGATCGCTTCAGGCGCAGAGTCGCCCCGGTGAAGGGACCACCTTCACGCTCACCTTCCCCCTCGCGGCGCCGCCCCGGCACAAGCCCGCGCAAGCGGCTCGGGGAGAGCGCCAGACGCGGCGGATCCTCATCGTCGACGACGAACAGGACAACCTCGAGGTGCTGCGCGAAGTGCTGGAGATGGAGAACCAGCGCGTCGAGTCGGTGCGCAGCGGCCCGGACGCCATCGACCTGTTCGAGCGCGGCGAGCGCTTCGATCTGGTCCTCTGCGACGTGGGGATGCCGCAGATGAGCGGATGGCAGGTGGCGCGGGAGATCCAGCGGATCGCGCCGGGCACGCAGGTGTGGATGCTGACCGGTTGGGCCAACGAGATCGGCGAGGGCGATCCGCGGCTGCGGTACGTGCATGGGGTGCTGGCGAAACCGCTCGACCTGGACCAGCTCCGTTCGCTCTTGACGACATCGCCGGGGCCGCCGGCGCCGCAGCCCGACGCCTCGACAGTGCACTGATCAGATGCCGGCGGGGCACTGCGCGAGGGTCCCGAGGATGCAAGGCAAGCCCAGGCATGCCGGCGTGAAGCCGAAGGGGTCATCGACGAAGGTCAGGCATCCTCCCGCGTCCCAGCACTGCTTCACGTCGCCGTAGAGCAAGCTGCCGCAGCGGGCGCGGAACACGTCGCGACCGGCGCCCTGGGCATTGAAGAAGGTGGTCACTTCGTCGGTGCAGCCGCTCTTCGCATCCGGGAAGGCGTAGTCGAATTGCCCGTGGCCGTCGGCGTAGCCGGCCCAGGAGTAGTCGAAGGAAATGAGACCGAACGCGTTCACGCCGGCAGTGAGGTCCAGGGAGATCGTGCGTGGGTCGCCGCTCAGGTCGTAGAAGATCCGCGCCGGAAACGTCGGATCCGTCGGCTTGTTGATCCCCAATGCCGTCGAATTCTCGAAGTGCAGCGTGATGCGGCCTATCCCGTTGCTCGCCTGGGCGCCGAAGAACTCGCCCTCCAGGATGGGGAGGTACGCTCCGGGCGGCCGCGCGGCGGAGATGGTGTAGATGAAGCGCCAGGGCGTGCGGCTCGCGTCGAGCTCGCGGGACATCACCACTTGGATGAAGACGCCCGCGTGGTCTTTGTCGGGGAACGGCCCCCAGGTGCGCGAGTCAACGTCGCGCGTCGTCGGGGTGACTTTGCGGATGGCGTCGACGAGGGCGACGATGTCGTCCACGCCAGCATTGATCGAGGTGCCCGTGCTCTTCGCGCTCGCGTAGACGTCCGCCGCGCCGTTGGTGCAGAGGTTCTGCGAGGTCGAGCCTTGGGGAATCGCAACGTGAAGCTGCTGTTTCTGCGGGATCGCTTCGAGAAAGGCGACGTCCTCGTTGGAGAGGTTGCCGCAGGCGCAGAGAAGGAGCAGGACGGGGCTAGAACCCAAGCGCATAGTCCACCCCCAGCGCGAGCTCGGCGTAACCGAGGTTCTGCGCCTTGTCGACGTTGTAGAAGAGGTAGTTGACGCGGCCGCGCGCGACCGCCGACCAGCGGCTGGCAAATCGCCAGCTGAGCGCCGTGGTCACTCCGGGCGTGATGGTGAAGAAGCTCTGGTCGGGCAGCTCCGAGTGATTCTGGAACGTGCGAGACAGATAGAGGAACGCGACCCGCACGCCGAGCGATAGCGTCCAGGCCTCGCCGACCGCGAAGTCGCGCCAGAGCGATGCGCCTCCCGTCGTCTCGAAGAATCGCTCCGGAATCGGCGTCACTCCCGGCAGCCTGAGCGTGGCCGCCCCGCCGCCCACCGACAGGTCGATGGCCCAGGCGAGGTCGTGGCCCAGATCGTCCCGCACGCCCAGCTCCGCTCCGACCAGGGCAGCAGGAGGAAACAGCCCGTTGCGCGCCGCGGAGTCGAAGAAGAATTGCCCGCCGCCGGTACCGAGCAGGCTCCAGCGAGGCCCTGTTGCGCCCTTCTGCGGGTCCTCGCTCAGAGGCCTTCGCGCCAGGCGGGCATCGGCGATCTCCACCGGCCCGTCGGAGAGGCTGAAGCTCCCGATGAGCAGCGAGTCGCCCTCGCGCTTCTTCACCACGTAGTCGCCGGGCGCCAACGCCAGGCGCCGCTGGTCGCCGCGCGCCTTCGCTACCTCGGCCACCGCGCGGCGCGATCCGTCGAGCACGACGTACACGCCTTCCGCCGCGGAGGGAAAGACCATCGCACCGCGGCTGGGAGCGAGCTCGGTGAGGACGACGTCGCCCGCTCCTCCCAGGTCGTACAGGTAGACCGGGTGCTGGGCGCCGGCGCGTGTCTCCGCCGTTTCCCCGACCGTGCGCGCGTAGGCGTACGCATACGCTTCGGCCAGCGTGACCTTGCCGTCTCCGCTCGCGTCCGCGTCGCCGAGCAGTCCGGATGCGAGATAGTGGGTGAAGAACGACGCGCCGATCTCATCCGATTCCTGCGACTCCTCGTCGGCGCTGGAGCTGGCGATGAGCACCAGCCCGCGCGGCCGCGTGGAGGCGGCCTGGGCCTGCTGCACGTCGAACGCCGGGGCGGCCCGGATTCCCTTAGGGCGCGTGATCGCTCCGGACTGGCAGGAATCGAGCAGGCCGATGCGCACGTCCGCCGGGGCGTTGCGCAGGGCGTCGCGCAGCTCGACCAGAGGCATGCGCGTGTCGCCGAGACGCAGCTCGCCTTCCTTCGCGTGCCCGGAGTAGTAGACGACCAGGACGGTCTCCTCGCCGCGCGCCTTCGCCTGATCCGCCCGCGCCGCCAGATCCGCCAGCGCGACCCGGACTTCGTCGGCGGACGCGGCGGTGAGCAGCCGGGCGTCCTCGGGCCGCACGCCTCCGAGGCGGGTGAGGATCGCGTGCATGCGGCGCGCGTCGCGCTCTGCGTACCGCAGAGGGCGAGTCCCAACGCCGCCTTTGGCATCGCCGACCACCAGCGCAAACCTGCGCTCCTCCGCGAGCGCGGGCAGCGCGGCCAGAAGCGCCGCGGCGCAGAGCGTCCGTGCCCCGCTCATCGCCGGAGCAGGACTTGCAGGACGTCGGCGCCGGCGGGCGCGTCCGCCGCGGATCGGATGGATTTCGCATCCACTTTCGTGTCCGACAGCACGACCAGCAGGGTGGCCACGCCGCTGCCGGTCCACTCGAACGCCTGCGGCAGCGTTCCGTTCAGCGCGGGCCCCTCGTAGATCACGCTCGTTTCGCCGGGCTCGACCAGCACCGCAGCGGCGCGCTTGCGCCCCGCCGGCTGGAGCGAAAGCAGGAGCCGCGCCCCTTCGCCGACTCGTCCACCTGGAGCCAGCTCGTGTACGCCGCGCTGGTCCCGGACGAACAGTTGGACGGACGCCGCGCCCTTGCTGCGCACCGCGTCGGTATCCGCCGGCCTGCGCACCAGCAGGGCTCCCGCGACCAGAGCCAGTCCCGCGGCCGCCGCCAGCGGCGCCCAGCGCGCGGCGAAGCTGCGGTGGGGCCGGTGCGCAAGCTTCTCCGCGACCGCAGCGGCGAACTGCGGGAAGGGAGCGTCGCGCCGGAGCGCCTCGCGCTCGGCAGCGATCTCCTCTTGCACTGCCGCACAGCGCGGGCAGGAAGCGACGTGCGCCTCGGTCCGCTCCTTCTCCACGCCTGTGAGCTCGCCGGCGAGCAACCTGCGCACGCGCATGGACGAGCACCCCGGACCCGGTCCGCCGATATCGAGGTTCACAGGTCTCCTCCTTGCAGCTCGACGCCGAGCGCCTCGCGGGCGCAAGCGAGGAACTCGCGCAGCCGCTTGCGCACCGTGGGCAGGCTGCGGCCCGTCTCCTGCGCGATCTCCGCTTGCGTCAGCTCGTCCACGAAGTAGAGCACCGCGATCTCTTGCGCCTCGTCCGATGCCAGCGCGAGGAGCAGGCGCACCAGCTCGCGGCGGTCGGGCGATTCCGTCTCCTGCCTGCGGCCGGCTTGCGCCATGCGCAGCTGGTCGCGCCAGAGCGCCCTCCGGGCGCGGAGCAGGTTCAAGCAGTGGTGCGTGGCGATGCGAAGGATCCAGGTCGTCGGCGAGGCAGCGGCGCGGAACTCGGGCAGCGCGCCCAGCACCTTGACGAATACGTCCTGCAGCGCGTCCTTCGCTTCCGCGTCGTCCTTGAGCAGGTAGCGGCAGCGGCCGTACACGCCGGCCGCGTGCTTCTCGTACAGCTCGGCGAGGAGGCCCGCTGGAGTGGGCGCGCCGGGCGCGGCGATTTCGCCGGCCCGGCCGCCCACCACTACGCGGAGTCCTCGCACGTTCATGGCGCCGACTTCGAGGAGAACAAGGCGGCGCTGTACGCGCACTGCTTTTCGGCACCCGAGTCCGGTCCGCCCCAGGGAGCCAGCATGATCTTCAGGCTCGAGGAGAAGTACGTCACGATGAAGGGCGCGGGCCCCCAGCATTCCGAGAGCGAGATGTCGTACCCGCCGCCCAGGCCGGCGACATCTGCGCGGCCGCGGCCGTCGTTCTTCCAGCGGGAATGCACGGAGAAGCGGTCGCCCGTGGTCGTGTTGTGCATGGCGAAGTCCAGGTCGCCGCCGCCCGTGGTGTCGTTTGCGTACGTGTACACGATGTTGTTTCGCTGGGTGGGCTGCTTGTCGTCCCTCGCGCCCGTGAAGTTGACCTTGAGCTTCGCGGGACCGACGTTGGAATACTCCGTCACGTCCATGGAGCCGGTGACCTGCTTGTCCTGCGCGGGATCGCCGAAGATGGCAAGGTTCGCGGCCGCGTCGAAGTCGATCTTGAACTTGCCCGATCCGTGATGCCGCTGCGGCCCGGGTGTGGCGACGCCGCTCGCGAAGGTGATGAAGCTCGTTCCCGGCTTGACGGCGCCGGAGAGCGCCCAATCGAAGCTGACGCCGTCCGCGTCGCGCGAGACCACGAGCTTGTAATCGACGCGGCTGAGCGCGTCCGAGCCCGCCCAGGTGCAACTGTTCGCGTCGCAGTTGGTCGGGTCGTAATCCTCGACGACGTGGCGCAGCAGGTCGAGGAATGCGGCGGTGGGAACGTTGAAAACGAAGGCCACCGCCACCGTCAGGTCGTGAAACTGCGAGCGATCGCCGGCGGTGGAGTTCTGGGCGATCGTGCTCCCGGAAGGGCTGCTCGCCTGCTGCTGCACGGGTGGCGATCCCATGGAGATCGCTTCCTTGCTCGGCATGGCGTCGCGGGCCTGGTCCTTGAAGGCGCCGCCAGCGCAGGCGACGGTAGCGATGAGGGAGAGGGCAATTCGCTTGAGCATTTCCATCGTCTCCTTGGCGGGCGGACGCCGCCCTGTCCGTACCTCTGGACACAGCCCGCCCCATCGGATGGAAATGCGTCGTAAAACTGCCGTGTTCCCAACAGCTTGCATTGCGGCCGAGGCGGCGGGCGCCTGGACCGTGCAATGGTGCCGAGGTGGCCCCTTCCTGTGCTTTCTGCGCCATCCTCCGGGGTGAGGTTCCGGCCTCGTTCGTGCTGCGGGAGGCGAGCGTGGCGGCGTTCCTGGACGCGCGCCCGGTGTTCAAAGGACACGTCCTCGTGGTCCCGACGGCGCACGTGGAGGACTTCCACTCGCTTCCCGCGGCAGAAGTCGGACCGTTCTGGTCGGCAGTGCAGCGCGTCTCGCGCGCGGTAGAGAGTGGCCTGGAAGCGCAGGGGACGTTCATCGGCGTGAACACCAAGATCTCCCAGAGCGTGCCGCACCTCGTGGCCGCAAGGCAGACATCCTGGCGTGGACGAACCCCGACGAGATCGAGGGCGTCGCGCTCGAGCAGCTGAAGAACATCTCCTCGCTGCCGTGGGTCTTCCATCACGTCGCTGCCATGCCGGACGTCCACTACGGCAAGGGCGCGACGGTCGGTAGCGTGATCGCGATGAAGGGCGCGGTCAGCCCTGCCGCCGTCGGCGTCGACGTGGGCTGCGGTGTCGGCGCGGTGAAGACCAGCTTGACCGCCAAGGACCTGCCGGACGACCTGCGCGCATGGAGAAGCGCATTGGAGCGGGCCATTCCCGTCGGGTTCAACGAGCACCGGGATCCAATCGACCGCCCCCAGGACAAGCCGTTCTGGGAGGAGTTCCGTCTGCTGACGCCCGCGGTGAAGGATCTGATGGGCAAGGCGCGCAAGCAGCTCGGGACGCTGGGCGGAGGAAACCACTTCATCGAGCTCTGCCTCGATACCGAGGACCGGGTGTGGATGATGCTGCACTCCGGCAGCCGCAACATTGGCAAGTCGCTGGCGGAGATCCACATCCAGCGGGCGAAGAAGCTCGCGCACAACCAGGACCTGCCCGACCGGGACCTGGCGGTGTTCCTCGCCGGCACCAGGGAGATGGACGAGTACCGGCGCGACCTGTTCTGGGCGCAGCGCTATGCGATGAAGAACCGGGAAGCGATGCTCGATCTCTATGGATCGGTGCTCCGCCAGTTCCGTCCCGACGTGCGGTTCGCCGAGCCCGTCCTCTGCCATCACAACTACCTCGCCGAGGAGACGCACTTCGGCGAGGAGGTGCTGGTCACGCGCAAAGGGGCGATCCGCGCCGGCAAGGGCGACCTGGGCGTCATCCCCGGAAGCATGGGAACCCGCAGCTACGTGGTCCGCGGGCTGGGCAATCCGCAGAGCTTCGAGAGCGCATCGCACGGAGCGGGACGCCGCATGAGCCGCGGGGAGGCGAAGCGGCGCTTCTCGGTCAGGGATCTCATGGCGCAGACGAAGGGAGTCGAGTGCCGCAAGGACGGAGGCGTCCTCGACGAGATCCCCGCGGCGTACAAACCCATCGAGCAGGTGATGGAGAACCAGAAGGACCTGGTCGAGGTGGTCGCCGAGCTGCGTCAGGTGCTCTGCGTCAAAGGCTGAATAAATTCTGGTTGGACTTCCGACACGGCTGTCACAAGTTCTGTGCACAATTGTGTGACAGAGCGCACGCGCAGCCGTGCAAGTCGCGGGAATCCCGCGGTTCGAAAAGGGTCTCTGAAACTGGCACCGCGCTTGCTGTCTTACGGAGCATGAGCCTTCTTCGCACCATGAGCCTGATCGTCGGCGCCGCGCTGATCGCGCTCGGCGGCAGCGCCGTCGCGTTCTTCCTCTAGGACGCCCGCGGCGAGAATCCGCCGGGAGCGCGCGTCCTGGACGAAAGCAACCACGCGCGGCCGTCTCCAGGAACCATCCAGCGAAACGGGTACCTCGTTGGTCCAACGATCAGCGGCGGCGGGGATGGTCCCGCCGCGCTGCAGCGCGCGGACTACTGCGGTATGCGCGAGCGTGCGGCCCGCATTCTCGCCCCGCTCCACCCTGCTGACCAGGCCATCCTCGACCACGGCCACCATGACTTCCGCGTCAGAGTGCCCGGACAGTCCGGTGACGGCGATCCGAACACCTGACGGAGTCGCGGTCAGCCGCAGGGTACCGTGAGGCTCGCGCCCCGCCGCCGCGACGGCGCGGACGATGGCCCGCTCGTCGGAACCGAGCACGTCGGCGCGGCCGTCCACCACCGCCTGGGGCGTATAGATGTGGCCGCTGTACTGGCCCTGGCGGTCGCTGAAGAGGGCGGCGGAGAACGGGTCCTTCCAGCCCAGGCTGTTCCAGTAGTCCACGTGCTCGGAGAGCACGATCAGCTGCACGCCGGGGACCGGCTGCTCGCGATGCAGTCGCGCCAGCACCGCGTCCGCAGGAGGGCAGCTCGAGCAGCCTTCCGAGGTGAACAGCTCGACCAGCACCGCAGCCGCAAGGATCGGGGTCATCCCGGTACTCTACGCGCGACTTTTACCGCCGGTTACGCCATACTGAACGCAGTGTCAGGGAGCTCTGGCAGATTGCGCGCATGAGCGAATCCAACCTGCTCGAGCTTCCATTCAGCGCGCCGCCTCCTCCCGAACGCGGGCGCGTTCTCGTTTCCGACGCGTTCGAGCTCCTGCGCGGTCTCGCGCCCGAATCGGTCGACCTGGTGGTCACCGATCCACCCTACGAATCGCTGCAGATCCATCGCGCGCGAGCCACCACCACCCGACTGACCACGAACTGGTTCACCACTGTCCCCAACGAGCGCCTGCCGGAGCTTCTACGCGAGGTGTATCGCGTGCTGCGCCCCGACCGGCACTTCTATCTCTTCTGTGACGAGGTCACTGCCGACGTCATCAAGCAGCAGCAGAAGGTCGGCGCGGCGCGGCTACCCAACGGGGGACGCAAATGCTCCTGCGGGTTCGTGTACTGGAAGGAGATCGTCTGGGCGAAGACCACCCTGGACGGCGGGCGCATTCGCGGCGGCACCGGGTACCACTATCGGGCGGCCAGCGAACGGATCCTCTTCTTCGAGAAAGGCAAACGCGCCCTGAATGATCTCGGCATCCCGGACGTCCTGATGGCGCCCAGGGCCGGGGTACCGGGACCGGCGGTGAAGCCCGGCGCGGTGGTGCGAGCCCTGATCGCGCAGAGCACGTCGCCCGGCGAGCTGGTGTTGGATCCGTTCTGCGGCTCGGGTGTCGCCGGTGTGGAGGCGCGCGCCCTCGACCGCCGCTTCCTGCTCGGAGACATCGATCTCGCGTATCTGGATCCCTCTCTTGCCTCCCTCGCGCCGGCTGACGCCATCGTCGCGCGCGCGGCGGTGGTCATGGAAGAGCCTGCCGAGCCGCCCGAGTTGGAAACGCTCGCAGATGGAAGCGCGGCGGAGGACGAGCTGGATGCCGCGCGCGCCTGCGGCTGGCTGGACGCCGACGGCGCGACGGCGGTGCTGGATCAGTTCCTGGACATGCGCCCCATCGAGCGTGAAGCGGCGGTGCGGAGGTTCTTGCGCACCGAGCCGCCGCGGCCGAGGGAGCCAGACCGGCTGCGCGCCTGGCGCGCGTGGGCGCTGAGCGGAAGGCGGAGATCGTGACCGAATCGAACGTGCTGCAGCTCGTCCCTCCACCCCGGCAGCTGCCCGAGCTGATCGCCGCGCTGCGTTCGTGGGAGCCGGGCGGCATCGGCAGCTGGGTGCTCGCGGCGCGAGCCCAGCTTCCGGTGACGGTGGAGGAGTGCCGGCTGCTGGCGCAAAAGATCGAGACGGTGGAGCTGTCGTCGCTGGAGTTCGAGCGCGTGATCGCTCTCGTCGGCATCTCGCTCGGGCTCGATTACCGCCGCCGCCTGACCGTGGGGAAGACCATCTACGGCAAGGATCGCGAGGTGGACGTGCTGTTCCGTGATGCCCGCAACGGCAACCGGCTCGCGGTGGAGGCCAAATACCAGCGCGTCACCGGAACCGCCGACGAGAAACTGCCCTACGCGGTGCTGAACCTCGCTACGCTGCCGCTGCCTGGAGTGATCGTCTACGGCGGGGGCGGGTTCCACCAAGGAGCGCTCCACTGGCTGTGCGCGAATACCCGCGCCACGGACATCTGCCGGCTGGCAGATTGGCTGACGGTGTTCTTCGCACTCTGAAACCTATTTCCTGGACCGATCAGCGGGAATTTCGCCGCGAGCTGCGTCCCGATTCGTCTGCTCGGCGTCTTCGGGCGCGGGCGGCATCGTCGAGCGTCGCCAGCGTGGCTTCGCCAAGGGTGCGCAACGCGGCACGCTCGAGGAAGAACCCGACAGGAGCGCCGAGCAAGGGCCAGAACCTGGCGGCGCGCGGCAGCCACCCCAGGCCCAGGCGGCGCAGGATCGCCTTGACCAGTTCGGGGTTGAGCCGGCCGATGATCCGACCCGGAAGTGAGCCGCGCAGCACCCGGTCTATGGCGGTTGCGCCCGCGCTCATTCCGATGCTCTTCGCCGCGTCGGCGAATCCAGCGCCAGCCCAGAGCGCGTAAAGCTTGAGCCGGCCCTGATCTCCCTCGGTGTCCAGGCCGTACAGCTCGAGCAAGGCGAAGATCAGCTCCGCTTCGAGGAATAGTGAGGCCGCGATGCCCGCCGGAAGCCCCAAGGGCAGCGCCACGAGCGAAAGCGTTCCGGTAGCGGCGCCGGCGAAGCCGGCGCGCAAGGCCATCTCACCCGCGAGCGTACGTCCCAGCGCAACCTCGTCCTGCCCCGGATGCTCGAGCCGGAGCGCTGCGACGCGAAAGCGCGCTCGCTGACGTGCCTTTTCCACGATGGCGTCGAGCCGTTCCATGGTCACCCACCAGGGATTGTATCGCCGGGCAGGGTCGCCCGGAGCAACTTGTCCCGGGACGGGACGCAGCGCGTCGATCCTGAAAGGCGGATCGTCGCTTGACCTTTAGTGCCCGCCTGGGTCGCGTTCCCCGGCCCGGATCGCGACCGGTAGCTCTCATGGCCGGTCGTCGCGTCGCGGAAGAAAACCGAGACCGCCGATTCGCCGGTGCCGGGCTCCAGGAGCCGCAACGCCGTCAGCCGCAAGAGACGCCCCTGGAAGGAGAACTCGAGCTTTCCCAGGCGCAGTGCGCGGCGCTTGTTGCCGCGGGTCGAAAGCACGATCTCCTCGCGGGGATTCTCCTCTCGGATCAGCCTCGCCTCGACGCGCGAGGCGGGATCGGGATCGAACCAGACCGGAAACGGACCGGTCTCCAGCCGCGGGCTCTTCGGGTCCAGCACGACGACGGCAGGAAAGTTCTGGTGCGAGAGGCGCAGCGTGTAGCGGCCAAGCTCCACCTTCGCGCCCGGCGCCAGACGCTCCTTGGACCCGCCGCGCTCAAGCTCGAAGCCATCGCGGAGCGGGCGCACGACTGCCGCACGCCCCACCACTCCTTCGAGTTGCACGTCGGCATCCGGGGCGCTGCCTAACGTCAGCGGACGGTCGCCGGCGAAGTCGTGCCGGGCGACGGCCGCCAGGGGACTCGTGTGCGGGTCGCGGAACGACGCCACCGTGCGCTGTCTTTCCTTCAACAGCGCATCCACGTCCAAGGGGATCTCTCCTCCCGCAGCGGAGAACGCCACCAGGAGCATGGCGTAGCGCGCGGCGCCGCGGAGATCCACTCTTTGCGCGGGCACGAGGCTCCTCGAAGGACGCGCGCTCAACGCTCGCGCCTGCGGTCGCGGATCCGCTCCCGGATCCGGTGCTTCTGTTCGGGACTGCGCATCTCGCGGCGGATGCGGCCGGGCTGCTCCCCCTCCCTGGTCCGGCGCGAGCGCACCCACTCCATGAAGCGATGGCCCTTTTCGCTCTCCGCGTCGAACGGCCGCGGCGGCTCCGCTTCCCGGCGGAAGCGAAGCTCCGTACCGGCTTGCAGCGAGTGCGACCATCCGCGTTCGTGGGCATCGACCTGGACGACACCCTCGTAAACGCGGACCAGATAAAAGACACCAGGTCATCCGGCGATCCTCCGATCGAGCTGACACGGATCGTGCCGGATCGGTGAAAGCGCTGCCAGCGCGGCGATGTGCGCCGGGGTGGTGCCGCAGCACCCGCCCAGGATCGAGGCGCCTCGGCCGAGCCAGCCTGCGGCGCGGGCGGCGTAGTCTTCCGGTGAAAGCACGGGCGTCACCGGCCATCCGGAGTGCGGATCCACTTCGCCCATGTGCGCGTACGCCCCGAACGGAAGCCCGCTGGCGGCGGCGGCGCCCAGTCCGGCGTCGACTCCGGCCGGGGGTACGCAGTTGATCAGCGCCGCCCGGGCCCCCGCAGACCGGGCGTCACGGAAGAAGGCGCGGAGATCGTCTCCACTGCGCATCGAGCCGTCGGACATCGCCAGCGCGGCGACCCACACCGGCAGTCCGCTCGCGGCGGCGGCGCGGACCGCGGCAAGCCCTTCGTCGGCGGCCACGACTGTCTCGACCAGCAGCAGATCGCAGCCCGCCTGCGCGAGGGCGCGCGCCAGCTCGCGGTGCTCGGCTTCGGCGATCCGCGGCGGCGGGCGCAGATCAGGGCGGTAGCAATCCTCGACGGGCGCGATCGACCCGGCGACCTTGGCGCCGCTCTCGCGCGCAATGCGCACCGCGATCTCCGTCAGCTCCCGCCATCGCCCGCCCGCCTTGCGCGGATTGGTCCGGAACGTGTTGGCGGTGATCACCTGCGCGCCGGCCTGGACATAGGCCGCATGCACGGCGCGAAGCGCAGCGATTCCTTGTTCCGAGAGCAGCGCCGCGGCCGAGAAGAGCGTGCCGCGGGTATCGACACCCCGCCGGCCGAGCTCGGTTCCCGTGGCCCCGTCGAGCACGATCATCGCTGGCCAACTCCGGGTCCATCTGATACGCCGCTGCTCATGCCCATGCTCAACGTAGGCGACATGGCGCCCGATTTCACGCTTACCTCGAACGAGGGCAAGACGGTGAAACTGAGCGACCTGCGCGGCAAGAACGTCGTCCTCTGGTTCTACCCGAAGGCGGATACCCCTGGTTGAACGATGCAAGGCTGCGGGCTCCGGGACCGAGCCCGTGATCTGCAGGCGAAGAACGCAGCCATCCTCGGGGTGAGCTTCGATACCGTGGAGGAGAACAAGCACTTCGCGGAGAAATTCAAGTTTCCCTATGCGCTGCTCTCCGATCCGACGCGGGCAATGGGCGTGCAGTACGGCGCCGCGGAGGCGGGGCAGAAAGGAAACGCGAAGCGCGTGGCGTACGTCATCGGACCGGAGGGAAAGGTGAGGAACGTCTTCGCCAAGGCGAATACCGCGACCTTCGCGGCCGACGTGCTCGCACTGCTCTGACTCTAACTGTACAGTTTAAAAGCAATAGTCGCTAAACCGCCTTCGGCGGCGCGACTACGATCCACTGCTGGAGATGGCCGTCGGAGTCCGCTTCGTGCTCCTCGGAGAGGCGACGCACGGCAGCCATGAGCTGTACCGCGAGCGGGCGCGAATCACGCAACGGCTCATCAGCGAGCAGGGATTCAACGGGGTGGTCGTCGAGGCCGACTGGCCGGATGCCGACCGGGCGAACCGCTGGGCGCAAGGGCGCTCGGACGATGAGAGCGCGCAGGCGGCTCTGAGCGGGTTCCGCCGCTTCCCCACCTGGATGTGGCGCAACACCGTCGTCTTGAATTTCCTCTCCTGGTTGCGCGCGCACAACGAAGGGGCGCGGCGGGCTCCAACCGTGTTCCACGGAATGGACCTCTACAGCCTCTACGCGTCGATGGACGCCGTGGTGAAGTACCTCGAGCGCCACGACCCTGCGGCCGCGGAGCGCGCCCGGGAGCGGTACGCCTGCTTCGAGATGCCGGGGACCGGAGACGGCGGCGAGGGCTACGGCCAGGCGACGCGCTTCGGCGCCATGGAGCCCTGCGAGGAGCAGGCGCTGAAACAGCTCGTCGAGCTTCAGCGGCGCAGCGCCGGTACGCTGGAGCCCGACCTGTTCTCGGCGGAGCAGAACGCGAGGCTCGCGCGCAATGCCGAGGTGTACTACCGCGCGATGTTCGGTTCCCGGATCTCCACCTGGAACCTGCGCGACCGGCACATGGCGGAGACGCTGGAGGCGGTCGCGGCCTTCCTGCAGCGCCGCGACGGCTTCGCCCGCGTCGCCGTCTGGGCGCACAACTCGCACCTCGGCGATGCGCGGGCCACCGAGCTCGGCGAGGAAGGCGAGCTGAACGTGGGGCAGCTCGTGCGCGAGCGCCATGGCTCCGAGGCACTGCTGGTGGGTTTTACGACTTACGAGGGAACCGTCACCGCCGCCCACGACTGGGGCGGCCCTGCCGAGCGGATGAACGTGCGCCCTGCGCTCGCGGGCAGCGTGGAAGAGCTGTTCCACGACGTGTCGCTGCCCCGCTTCCTCCTTCCCCTGCACAACGCCGGCGAGGCGCTCGGCGAGCTGCGGGAACCGATGCTCGAGCGCGCCATCGGCGTCGTCTACCGGCCGAGGACGGAGCGCTATTCGCATTACTTCGAGGCGCGTCTGGCGGCGCAGTTCGACGCCGTGGTGCACGTCGATCGCACCCGCGCCGTCGAGCCACTCGAGCGTTCGCAGGCGTGGACAGCGGAGCCGCCCGAGACTTACCCCACCGCGCTGTAACCCGTAGACTGCTGCCGTGTACGACGTCGTGGTCGTGGGAAAGGCGAACATCGACTACCTCGTTCGCGGCCCCCGGCTGCCCGCGCCGGGACAGTCGTTGAGCGGCGATGCCTTCCAGGAAGCGGCGGGCGGCAAAGGAGCGAACCAGGCGGTGGGCGCCGCGCGACTCGGCGCCCGCGTCGCGATGGTCGCGCGCATCGGCCAGGACCCGCGCGGCGACGCGGTGCTGGCGAAGCTGCGCGACGAAGGCGTGGAGACGCGGTTCATCACGCGCGACCCGGAAGCTCCGACGGGGGTGGCGCTCTGCCAGGTCGGCGCATCGGGCGAGAAGCAGATCCTCTCGGCTAGCGGCGCGAACGCGAGGCTCACGGCCTCGTGCGTGCGCCAGGCCGCGGCGGCGTTCACCTCGGCGAAAGTGGTGCTCTGTCAGCTCGGGGTTCCGCTGGACGCAGTCTGGGAGGCCATCCGCCTGGCGAAGAGCGTACGGGCGATGGTGATGCTCGATCCCGGTCCTCCGGCCCCGGTCCCGGACGACTTGATCGCCCGGATCGACGTGATCCGGCCGAACGCGTCCGAGGCACGGATGCTGACCGGGATCGCCGTCAGCGACCGGGCCAGCGCGCGCGAGGCGGCTCTCGATCTGCTGCGGCGCGGCGCGAAAGCCGCCGCGGTGCAGGCGGGCGAGGACGGCGACGTGCTGCTCTCGGGCGGACGCGAGGTGTGGCTACCCCGCCTCGAGGTAAAGAGGGTCGACGCGACCGGCGCGGGAGACGCGTTCGCGAGCGGACTGGCCGTCTGCCTTGCCGAGGGCAAGCCGCTCGAGGAGGCGGGCCGCTTCGCCAGCGCGGCTGCCGCTCTCTCCACGACGGTGCTCGGCGCGCAAGCTTCCCTCCCCCGCCGCCCCGCGGTGCTCGAGCTGCTCTCGCGAGCGCAAAAGTCTTGATCTGGCGATTCAGTCCTTGAGGAGCTTCGCCGTGAGCACGAGGGCGGCGGCGCCGACCGGGACGAGCGCGAGGATCTTCACCAGCTTCGCAATCCGGTGCTCCAGCACGTTCACCCGGTCCGCCAGCAGCAGCATCATCCAGTGCCTCGCGCGGGTCTCGCGCGTCGAATAGGCCACGCGCCGCAACATGCCGGAGAGGCCGTGCAGGGGCTGCGCCGTCCCAAAGACCGGCGTCATGGAGCGGAGCTCCTTGCGATGGGTCAGCCCCCGGCGGGGACGCATGTGCTCGATCTGCTCCGGCGCGGTCGGCGTAAGGGGGCGGGCCTGGTGCTCCATCGGAATGCCGGGGCGCTCGTCTGGCGCCAGGTCCGCTCCGGCCACCGGCCGGTCGAGGTGCTCGTGCATCTGCCGCTGCCTGTCGGTCATGGGATCCTCCTCGGTCATGCGGCGGGCGTGAGCACGCACTTCACGCAGCCGTCCTTCTTGTCCGAGAACACCGAGTACGCCTTGGGAGCTTTCTCCAGCGGGAACCGGTGCGTGATGATCGCTTTCGCGTCGATGCGTCCCTCGCGGATGTGCTTCAGTAGATGGGGCATGTAGCGGCGCACGTTGCACTGGTTCATCCGCAGCGTGAGGCCCTTGTTCATCGCGGTCCCGATGTCCACCAGGTTCCAGGGCGGCCCGTACACGCCGATGATCGACACGTTGCCGCCCTTGCGCACCGTCTGGATCGCCCAGTTGATCGCCACCGGAACGCCCGCCTGCATGAAGCTCTTCCCCAAGACCCGGTGCAGCTTGCTCCCTTCCGCCTCCATCCCGACCGCGTCGATCACCACGTCGGGTCCGCGGCCCTCGAACTGGTCCTTCAGGAAGGCGACCACGTCGGGCACCTTCTTGAAGTTGACCGTCTCGACGCCGGCATAGCGCCGCGCGAACTCCAGGCGGTAATCCAGCGCGACGCGATGGACCTCGGTGGTCGGCGAGCAAGGCGACGACGAGGTGGTTGCCCTCGCCACCCACGACGGCGCCGTCCATGCGGCGGCGAACGTGCACCGCGAGCGCATCGGTGCCCGATGCGGAGGCCATGTGGTCGTGCTCCGCAATCGCGAGTGGGCGAGGGTCGAAGAGGACGAATGCCTCTCCGCGCGAGCAATAGAAGCAGCTGCCGCAGGAGATGTTGAACGGCACCACCACCCGGTCGCCACGCCGTAGGTTTTTCACCGATTGACCGGCCTCCACGACCGTGCCGGTGAATTCGTGTCCGAAAGTGCAGCCGACACGCGTGTCGGGAACGAGGCCGTGCAACAGGTGCAGATCCGAACCGCAGATGCCGCTCCGCGTCACCTCGAGGATCACGTCGTTCGAATGCTCGATCCGCGGATCCGGTTTGCGGACGACTTTCACCTTGTTTGGACCGAAATAGCTGAGCGCGCGCATGCGCGAAAAGTGCGGATCCCGGGTCCCTCCGGCAAACTGCGGGCATGCGTGCTCTTCCCGCCCTGGCCCTCGCGGCACTGTGCGCTTGCTCGCTCGCGCGCTCGCGAACCTTCGCCGGCGGATGCGACGTCCTGCCGCTGATCGGGAACGCATCGCCGGCGGCGCTCGCGGCCGACGCCGATGGCGGCCTCGCCCTGGCTGGAGAATCCGCTGGGGCAAGGCTGATCGCGGGATCGGCAGCTCTCGAGGGTCCCGGTACCTTCCTGCTGCGGACCGACGCCGGCGGAGAGGTCAGCTGGATCCGCAGTATCGGAGGGGTCCGCACCATGGCGCTCGCGATCGCGCCGGATGGCGCAACGCTGCTGGTCGGACAAGCGCAGAAGCAGTGCGTCGCGGCGAAATTCGATTCGAGAGGCCGGGAGCTGTGGACCTCGCGGCTCACCGGCGAGGGCGAGTCCGCCTGCCGGGCAGTCGCGGTGGACGAACGAACCGGAGATGCCTGGGCGGTGGGCGAGTTCACGGGCAGCCTCGGTCCGGCGCGCTCGGCGGGGATGAGCGACGTCTTCGTGCTCAAGATCACCGGCGCGACCGGGGAGATGCGTCTTCTGCGCGCGTTCGGCGGCAAGGGAGCGGATCTGGCGAATGCCGTCGCACTGCTGCCGCCGGACAACGTGATCGTAGGGGGAACATTCGGCGCATACGTCGATGCCTCGGTCTCCGAGGTGAACTTCGGCCGTGGCGCGCTCCGCGCCAGCGACGGCGCCGATGGATTCCTGGTCGCGATCTCGGCCGAGGGCGCGACGCGATGGACCTCGGTGGTCGGCGAGCAAGGCGACGACGAGGTGGTTGCCCTCGCCACCCACGACGGCGCCGTCCATGCGGCGGCGAACGTGCACCGCGAGCGCATCGGTGCCCGATGCGGAGGCCATGTGGTCGTGCTCCGCAATCGCGAGTGGGCG
>VBKQ01000192.1 GCA_005879505.1 Deltaproteobacteria bacterium | reverse complement strand
GATCAAGGAGGACTTGATCGCGGAGCGGATCGCCATCGAATCGTACATGGAGATGATCCGCTACTTCGGCGACAACGATCCGACGTCGCGGCGGCTGATGGAGGACGTGCTGGAGCAGGAAGAGGAACACGCCGACGACATGGCGACGCTGCTGGAGACGCTCGATCCGCGCGAGGAGATGTCGCGCGGCGGCGCTGGCATGAAGCACTGACGCTTCGGATCAAACGCCGAGCACGCCGAGGGTTTGATATGGGTGCTTCGTGCGGGCGGTGGTGCAGAGAGTGAGTGAAGCGTCGGTGTCGGTCGGCGGTCAGGTGGCCGGAGCGGTCGGGCTTGGTCTTTGCGTCCTGGTGGGGGTCGGGCGAGAGGATTCCGAGGAGGATGCGCGCTGGATGGCGGACAAGGTCGTCACCCTCCGGATCTTCGAGGATGAGCAGGGAAAGATGAATCGGTCCGTGCTCGAGGTGCGCGGGGGGCTGCTGGCGATCTCGCAGTTCACGCTGTTCGGCGATGCCCGCAAGGGAACGCGGCCTGGATTCGTCGATGCTGCGCGGCCGGAGATCGCGCAGCCACTCTATGCGCGGTTCTGCGAGCTGGCGCGGGA
Source organism: Deltaproteobacteria bacterium (assembly GCA_005879505.1). Lineage (GTDB taxonomy): Bacteria > Myxococcota > Myxococcia > Myxococcales > 40CM-4-68-19 > 40CM-4-68-19. The sequence goes on along the minus strand of VBKQ01000192.1, from coordinate 5,564 downwards.
GCGCGGAGTGCAGGTGGCGGAAGGCGTCTTTCGCGCCAGCATGCAGGTCCGGATCGTGAACGAAGGCCCGGTGACCCTGCTTCTCGACTCGAAGCGGCTGTTCTGAGGTGGTGCCGATGGACGACTGCATCTTCTGCAAGATCGCGGCGGGGAAGGTTCCGGCGAAGAAGCTCGGCGAGAACGAAGGTGCCGTCGCATTCCCGGACATCAAACCGGAGATGCCGGTCCACATCCTGGTGATCCCGAAGCGGCACATCGCCTCTCTGGATGAGGTGGGCGATGGCGCCGTGATGGGGCCGGTCTTCGCGCTCGCTGCCCAGGTCGCGCGGGAACAGGGCCTCGACAAGACCGGCTGGCGGGCCGTGATCAACACGGGCCGCGACGCGAACCAGGTCGTATTCCACGTCCACCTGCACGTCTTCGGCGGCCGCCGGATGGGGTGGCCGCCGGGCTGATCCAGGTCTGTTCTTTCCGACCGCGAATGCGACCGCCCGGCAGCTCGCCACGGCAAAGGACCGTGGACCGGCTCTCCCATTGACGCCTGCTGCCGGTTCAGACTACGTACGCAACGATTGTCGACAGAAGCGCATAGCGTCTCGCCGAGCGCCAAGGCCCCGCCTGAAATTCCCGAGGAGCTCCTCGATCCGGACGCCGTGAAGGTCGTCCGGCGGCTGCGCCGCGCCAACCACCAGGCGTACCTGGTCGGCGGCTGTGTCCGCGACCTCCTCCTCCGGATCCGCCCCAAGGACTTCGATGTCGCGACCAGCGCGCACCCGAGCCAGGTCAAGGACACCTTTCGCAACTCGCGCCTGATCGGACGCCGGTTCCGGCTGGCGCACATCTTCTTCCGCGGCGGAAAGATCATCGAGGTATCGACCTTCCGCGCCAATCCCCTGGACGAGCTGCAGGACCTGCCCCAGGACCTGCTCATCCGTCACGACAACGTCTTCGGGAGCGCGGAGGAGGACGCCCGCCGCCGCGATTTCACCATCAACGGCCTCTTCTACGACGTAGATGACGGCCGGGTCATCGACTACGTGGGCGGAAAGGACGACCTGCACGCGCGCCTCATCCGCACCATCGGCAACCCCGACGTCCGCATGCGCGAGGACCCGGTGCGGATCCTCCGCGCGATCCGGTTCGCCGCCAAGTGCGCCTTCGAGCTGGAACCGAACACGCTTTCGGCGATGAGGGCCCATGTGCACGAGATCCCGCGCTGCGCGCCGCCCCGCGTCCTGGAAGAGGTGCTCAAGCTGATCCGCTCGGGCGCCTCGCGCCGCAGCTTCGAGCTGCTCCGCGAAGTGGGGGCGCTGCGGATCCTGCTGCCGCCGGTGGCTGCGTATCTGGAGCGGCGGGGCGGGGACGAGGCCGAACGCCACCTGCGGGCGCTGGACGCGCTCGACGAGCACGTCCGAGTGGGCGAGATCCCTTCGGACGCGGTGCTCCTCGCGACGCTGCTCGCGCCCTTGCCGCGCGATGCCCAACGGCGCGGTCCCATTCCCAAGGCCTCCCAGGCGCAACCGCCCGCAGCCGCGGAAAAGGCCGACGAGGAGCTGGAGCGCGAGTTGAGCGCGCTGGAGGCGTCTGCCGATGCGCCGGAGGCCGAGGACCCGGCGCAGGCTCCGTTGCCTGAAGGTGCGCTCCGCGAGCCGGCCGACCTGCACGACGAGCGCCTGGGCGGCAATCCGGCGTTCGCGGTCGGCACCGATGTGCAGCCCTGGAGCTTGCCGCAGGACGTGGTCGCGCCGGACATCGTGCTCTCGGAGATGGTGCGCACCGCGCGGCTGCCGCGGAGGATCGCGGAGCGCTCCCGGATGATCCTTCTCGCGCAGCCCATCCTCTCGGGTGAGCGCAAGCGCCGCCGCTCTTCGCCGCAGGCATTCGTTCGGCAAAGCTACTTCCCGGAGGCGCTCGCCGTATTCGAGCTGTCCGTCGCGGCGACGGGGCAAGGCCACGAGCAGCTGGCGAAATGGCAGCACCTGTTCTCGGGGCAGGACCTGTCGCATGTGGAGGCGGACGAGGGGCGTCCGCAGGCAGGGGCTCCGCGGAAGCGGCGGAGCCGGGGCGGACGTCGGCGGCGCGGGCGCGGAAAGGGGCGCTAGGCTAGTCGCGGCCGCCGGTGCGTCCGCAGTGCGCCAGTTCAGGCCTCTAGCAGCAATTCCGCGGCGACTCCTTCCGGGTTGTCGAGAGGCAAGAAATGGCCGCCGGGAAGGACCGTAACCTGCGCACCGAGCGCATCGGCAAGCCGCCTGCCCACGGTTTCGAGCGGTAGATACGCGTCGCTGTTTCCCCAGATGACGCGGACCGGTACTGCGGTCGCGCGCAAGCGGGCCGTGATGCCGGCCGTTTCCTGCGGGTCGAGGCACCGGGCGGCGTGGATGAGTCGCCTGCCTCCTTCTTCGCCGGCGTATGCGCCGAGGAGCTCGCGAATGGACGGCAGCCGTCGCGCGAGCACGGGCTGCAGTCGCGCCGCCTGGTCCGGGTCCCAGCTCCGGATGCTTTCCACGGCGCCCATCGCCCACTCCGTCTCGTGGACTCCGTCCATCAGCACCAGCCGGCGAACACGTTCCGGCGCGCGGACGGTGAGGATCTCTGCCGCGGCCGTGCCCACATCGTGCGCGACCACGACCGCACGCTGAACCCCGAGCTCCTCGAGCAGCTCGAGAAGCGCGACGGCCTGGGCCTTCATGCCGACGTTGCCAGCCCCGGGAGAATCTCCGTACCCGAGCAGGTCGGGCGCGATCACGCGCAACCCCGCCGAAACCAGCCGGGGTGCTACGTCCTTCCACAGCCGGCGCGTGGTGGGAAACCCGTGCAAGAGCAGCACCGGCGGTCCTGTGCCGGCGTCGTCGAGCGCGAATCGGGTCATTTCCAGACGCGCCGGTCGTCGATCCGCTTCGCGTTCTCCGGCACGGAACCGGTGCGGACTTCGCCGCGCACCTTCACCGCGTCGCGCAGCGCGTCCGCGACGAGCGCGACGTCTACGGCCGCTCCCGGCGCGAGCTCAAGGACGTATTCCAGTTGGTCCTGGTGCTGATCGCGCGTCACCACTGCCTGGAAGCGGGTGACCGCCGGGAATGCCTTGAGCGCCTTCTCGATCTCTGCTCCGCGGATGAACATCCCCTTCACCTTGACGGCGTCACCCACGCGCCCGAGGAGGCCGGCGAGCTTCGGCGCAGTGCGCCCGCACGGGCACTTGCCGGGTTGCGCCATCGCGCCGATGTCGCCCGTGGCGAAGCGAAGCAGCGGATAGGCCGGGTCGAAGATCGTGGCCACGATCTGTCCGGGCTGGCCGGGTACGGCCGGCCTGCCGGTTTCCAGATCGAGCACCTCGACGATGCAGTCCGGGTGCAGGTGCATCCCGCCCTTCTCGGTGCACTCGTACGCGAGCAGGCCCTGGTCCGCCGTGCCGTACCCCTGCAGGACGCGAACCTTGAAATCGTTCTCCAGCTCCGCCCGCAGCGAATCCGGAAGCATCTCCGCCGTCACGAACGCGACTTCGATCTGCAGTGGCGTTCCCAGCTCGCGCCCGCGCTTGAGCAGCGCGTAGAGGAAGCTGGGCGTGCCGAGATACGCCGTCGCGCGCAGCGCGAAAGCGGTCCGCACCTGGAGGTCCGTCTGTCCGGTCCCGCCCGGCACGACCACGCAACCCAACGTCCGCGCCGCGGAATCGAGCATGAACCCGAGCGGCGTCAGGTGGTACGAGGCCGAGTTCAGCGTCATGTCCCCGGAGCGGAATCCGGCCGCGGCGAGAGCGACGCCGAACCGCCAGAAGTCGTCGACGTCGCCCTGCGGATCGAGGATCGGCCCGGGCGAAGCAAAGACCCGCGCCAGGCGGCCCGGGTCGACGGCGACCAGCCCGCCGAAGGGCGGATCCGAAGCCTGCAGTCCGGGGACGTCGTCCTTGCGAGTGATCGGGATCTGTTCGAGCCGCTCCACGCGCTCCGGCAGCGTCCGCCGGAAGTACGCCGAATTCGCCCGCGCGTGCGCGACCGTCTCCAGGAGCCTGCGCTGCAGCCGCCGCTCGCGGTCCGCGGGGGTCTCCTGCTCGAGAGCGGGATCGAGGATGCGGCCGGGTCTCACGACAGCCACCTCTTGCGGCGCCGGTACGACTTCACCGCCTTGTAGCTCTTCTTGCCCTCGCCGCCGCCGAGGTAGAACTCGCGGACGTCCTCGTTCGACTTGAGCTTCTCCGACTCGCCGTCCAGGACGATCCGGCCGTTCTCCATGATGTAGCCGAAGTGCGCGATGGAGAGCGCCACGTTGGCGTTCTGCTCCACCAGCAGCATGGTGGTCTTCTCCTCCTGGTTGATCTTCGCGATGATGCGGAAGATCTCCTGCACCAGGAGCGGCGCGAGCCCGAGCGAAGGCTCGTCGAGCAGGATCAGCCGCGGCCGCGCCATCAGCGCGCGGCTGATCGCCAGCATCTGCTGCTCGCCACCGGAGAGGTATCCGGCGATCTGCCTGCGGCGCTCGCGCAGGCGCGGGAAGTAATCGAAGCACAGCTCGCGATCCCGCTTCAGTCCGGCGAAGTCGCGGCGTGTATAGCCGCCCATGGTGAGGTTCTCGTCCACGGTCAGGTCCTCGAAAACGCGGCGGCCTTCCATCACCTGGAAGATCCCGCGGCGCACGATCTGCTCCGGATCGAGGGACTCGATGCGCTCGCCGTCGAGCTCGATGGCGCCGTCGGTGACTTCGCCCTCCTCCGCCCGCAGCAGGCCGGAGATGGCTTTCAGCGTCGTGCTCTTGCCGGCGCCGTTGGAGCCGAGGAGGGCGACCACCTGTCCCTTGGGCACCTCCAACGAGAGGCCCTTGAGGACGAGGATGACGTCGTCGTAGACGACCTCCACGTTCGCGAGCCGGAGCATGGGAACCACCGCGGGCATCGGAGGACGGGCTACAGCCCGAGCCACTCCGGCTTGCGCTCCATCTCGTACTGCTTCGCCTTCGCCAGCTTCCCGTTCTTGATCTGATAGATGTTCACGGTGGTCGTCGGGCGGTGATCGGACGAGGTGTAGGTCACCGGCGCGGTGAGCCCGCCCAGATCGAAGTCCTTCAGCGTCTCGAACGCCCCCTTCACACCCTCGCCGTTGAGCTTGCCGGCCTTCTCGGCTCGCTTGAGGGCCTCGCTCCATACCAGAACGTAGGTCCAGCCGCGGACGTAGAAGGTGTCGTGGGTGTCATCGGGGTGGTTCTTCTTGTGGAAGTCCGTGAGCCGCTTCATCCCGGGCACGTCCTCACCGAAAGGCACGTCCACCATGATGCCGGTGACGCCTTCGGCGGCCTCCTTCGCCACCTGCGGCAGCCCCTCCCCGAACCCGTACGGATTCGAGCCGAACTTCGTCGGGAGCCCGAGCTTTTTCGCGTCGCGCAGGATGGTGGAGACACCGGTGGTGGTGACGTTGATGTACGCGTAGTCGGCGCCCTTCTGCTTCATGTTGAGCAGCTGGCTGGTCGCGTCCTGGAACGCGCCTGGCACGATCTCCTCGTCGACCAGATCGACGCCCGTGTCCTTGCAGAACCTGCGCCCGGCCTCTATGGGGCTCTTGCCGTAAGCGTTATCT
>VBKQ01000538.1 GCA_005879505.1 Deltaproteobacteria bacterium | reverse complement strand
TTGTCCGAGCGAGAGGATCCAGCGGCCGTCCGAAAAGCGTGCCGCCACGTCCGCTCCCGCCAGCTCCCGCGCCGCGAGCAGGAATCTGCGATCGGGTTCCAGCCGGAGAGCGTCATCGAGCGCGATGCGCCGATCGAGGGGATGCGGAGGCAGGGGCGGCGTCTTGAGCCCGAGCCGGCCGGCAGCCGTGTTCTCTGCGGCGCTTTCTTCGCTGTTGCGTGCGTCTTCCTTGAGCTTTCGCTCGCGCCAACGCCAGGCTTGGACACCCACCGCCACGGCGGCGGCGAGGACGCACAGGACTACGAAAAGCGCGATGCGTTTCATGAGCGCGTCCTCTCGTGACCCGATCACCGTAACGCAAGCCGTCCGCGCGCCGAAAATTCGCGCGCCGTCTACGACCGGCTCGTCCTACAGGGTGTGAACAACACCGCGCAGCTCGCACCTGCATGGCGCTGCGGGTGGCCCTCGTCAATCGTTGAGGACCGCCAGGTCGAGCTGCTGGAGGCGGCCGGGATCGGCGACCACATCCATCTGGATGATCTTGCCCTGCGCGAACTTGAACGTGACCACTCTGAACAGGCGTCCACGCGGAGCCAGGACGAGTCCCACTGCGCCGTTCACGAGCGCAACTCGTGTGAACCGGGCACCCCGCGCGAAGCTGAGTGCCTGCTTGGCCCAGGTGCGGGCACCGCGGACCTCCCTCGGTGCGCGCGGACCGGCGGCAGCCTGGTCGGCTCGGACCACGACGTCCGGGTCGAGGACGGCGACGAGCCCGTCGAAGTCACCGGCGCGCAACGCAGCGAGGAAAGCGTCAGGTGGCGGGCTCGGCCACCCGCTGAGTCCTATCAGCGCCGCGGACAGTCCCGGCGTACGCGCTACCGTCCGAGCCGCCGGTCCGTGCGGCCCGCGCGCTTCTTGCGGCTGCCGGACACCTCCGCAAGCAGTCTCTGCGCCGCCGAGGTAAAACGCTCCGGATCGCCATACGAGCGCGCGACCAGCATCGCTCCCTCGAGCGACCCGAGCAGAAGTCGGGCGGAGTCGAGCGGGGGACCCCGGAAACGGAGGACGCCCTGCTTGCGGCCCTCCTCGAAGATCTGCGCGAGCCAGGATTCGTTCAGATCGAAGAACTCCTTCACCCCGGAGCGCATGAGTGTGGGCAGGGTCGTGTAGTCGGCGGCCAGCATCCCGCACAGGCACATGCGGTGCTGGCGGAGCACCTCGGCGTAGAGGCCGGCGTAGCGGCGCAACTTCTCGCGCGCGTCGGCGGCGGAAACGTCGACCCCTTGCAGCGCGTGCCGGAACTCCGCGCAGTACCGGGTAATGAGAGCAGATCCCAACGCGGCCTTGGTGGCGAAATGGTAGTGCAGGCTGGCCTTGGTGATGTCCAGCTCGGCGGAGATGTCGGCGTAGCTGAACCCGTTGAAGCCTTGGGTCTGCACCAGGCGCTCCGCCACGTCGAGGATGCGCTGCGCGGTGTCCATGCCAATCCCCTATCCCAGCGGCCACGATGCGTGGGTGGTGGGCGACGAGCCGGCGGTCGTGGTGGACTGGTGCGGCGCCAGCGACTACGGCAAGAGCGTCTGACGGGCGGTACGGGCCACGTTCGATGAAAGAGAGGACAAGGGCGATGGACTTCAAGTCGTTGAACCTCGGCAGAGGCAAATGGGTCGTGGCGAACTGCGGGAAATTCCCCAGCGAGAAGAACTGCCGGCTGGTGATCATGGCGCCGGACTCGCAGCGCAGGGACCTCGTCGATGCGGCCGCAACCCACGCGGCTGCGAGTCACGGGCACCAGAGCACGCCGCAACTGCGCAAAGAGATCGAGTCGATCCTGGACGTCGTCGAGATCTGAGCTCGGCGGCTTTCGAGGCGACGCTTATCGCCTGCGAGAGCGAGCCGATCGCCTGCCAGGGCGGTGTCGCGCGGCCTCATGGTACTTGCGACGGATCTCGTCGATGTCCACCCGCGGCGGCGGAAACTTCATGCGCAGCGCCTCCATCGTCTCCACCACGATCTTCGAGACGGCGAGATTGCGGAACCACTTGTGGTTGGCGGGGATCACGTACCAAGGCGCGTCCTCGGTGCTGGTTCGCGCCAGCGCCTCCTCGTAGGCCTCCATGTACTGCGGCCACAGCGCGCGTTCCGTGTAATCGGACTCGGCGATCTTCCACCGGCGCTTTGGATCCTCGAGGCGCTGCCGGAGGCGTTCGAGCTGCTCGTCCTCGCTGATATGGAGGAAGAACTTGATGATGTGCGTCCCGCCGTCGATCAGGTTGCTTTCGAAGTCGTTGATCCGGCCGTAACGCTTCGACCAGACGCGTTTGGGCACGAGGTCGTGCACACGCGCCACCAGCACGTCCTCGTAATGCGAGCGATTGAAGACGACCACTTCCCCCCTCGCCGGCGCGTGCAGGTGCGCGCGCCAGAGGAAATCGTGCGCCGCCTCCTCCTGGGAAGGGACCTTGAAAGCGTGGACGCGCGTGCCCTGCGGGTTCATCGCGCCGAAGACGTGTCTGATGGTGCCGTCCTTGCCCCCCGCGTCCATCCCCTGCAGGACGACGAGCAGCGAGCGCCGGTCCTCGGCGTAGAGGAGAAACTGCAGCTCCCCCAGCCGGCGCGCGTGCTCCGCGTTCTCCGCCTCGGCCGATTCCTTGCTCTCGTGCTTGTCCTTGAACGAAGGGTCGATCGCGGAGAGTTTGATCTTGCTTCCGGGCGCGACCCTGAACCGCTCGCTGTAGAGCATCGGCGCTCATCATCGGCGCACCCGGCCCGCTGTCAAACGGAAGTCTTCAGTCTTGCTCCACTGCAGGCTGCGACGGCCTGATCGGGCAGCGAACGGGGAGCAGCTCTCTTCTCTTCATGTGGCTCTCCCTTCATT
>VBKQ01000351.1 GCA_005879505.1 Deltaproteobacteria bacterium | reverse complement strand
CCCGGACCGTTACCAGCAGCTGTTCGGCCAGCTCGGCTCGAGCTGGTACTGCGCCCGCTCACAGTGAGGTAGCTTGGCGCGCATGCGCCGCATCGTCACGGGACTGCTCTGCGCAGCCGCTTGCCACAGCGAAGCTGCGGAGAAGGCCGCGCCTGCCCTTTCACAAGGCGCCGTGCGATTCGACACGGCGCGCGGTCCATGGGTGGTGAAGGTGGAGATCGCCGGCGACGAAGCGTCACGGGCGCGCGGGCTCATGTACCGCCGGTCGCTGGAGCCCGATCGCGGCATGATCTTCGTGTTCCCGGCCAGCGAGGAGCACACGTTCTGGATGCACAACACGCTCATCGCCCTGGACATGATCTTCCTGGACGAGGGCCGGGCGGTGATCGGCGTGGTGGCGAACGCGGTCCCGCAGACGGATACGCCGCGCACCCTGGGCAAGCCCTCCCGGTACGTCGTCGAAGTCGCCGCCGGCGAGGCGGCGGTGCATGCGGTGGGACCGGGCACCCGCGCGGTCTTCATCGGCATATCGGAGTGATCCGTGCTCAACGCCGCAGCAGCCGCCGGACGACGTCGGCCCCGAGGCTCTCTTCCATGATCCGTTCGATCGCCCGCTCGAACTCGCGGCGGCCGGCCTCGTCGGCGAACACGAACCGGATCCCCATCCCGGGCTCGGCACCGCTCTGCTGCGCTTCCTCCGCAGCGAGGATCCAGATCACCTCTCCGTCGAGCACCAGCGGGACCGGCAGCGCCGGCAGCGAGAGCGAGAACTGGCACCGGCTGCCCACCTCCAGCGGGCGCGAGGTCTTGATGAAGGTGCCACCCTTGGAGATGTTCCTCGTATAGTCGGCGAAGAACGCGTTCATGCGCTCGTAGTCGATGCGCAGCCGTACCGGCGCGCGCTGGCTCTGGCGCAGATCTTCCGGAGGCGACATCGAGGACCAGTCTGACAGCAGCGACCGCGTCGGAGCAAGGATCGGTCCCCGGCTCTACCTGGCGCTGCTCGCGACGTTGTCGCTCGCCGCCTGCTTTCTCCCGCTCGCCGACCATCTCGGATACGAGCTGAGCGAGATGGTGGCCCTGGCTGCTGGCTTGTTCGGCGGCGCGCCCGGGATCGCCGCCGCCCGCTTGGAACGGGACTCCTCCACCCGCGCCCTCTCGCGGGCCCTCTGGTTTTCGCTCTGGGCGTTGACCATCCCGCTCGCGATGATCCTGCTCAACGCGATCCACAGGCCGGCCTGCGACCCATTGGGCGGGTTCGCCATGTATCTCGCTCTCGCCGTTCCCTCGGCGGTGCTGGCATGCGTGCTGGGAGTCGCCTGCGGCTTCGTTGCGCCTCGCCGGGCCGGCTGGCTTTATGCCGCGGTGTTCGCCGGCTCGCTCGCCATCGCCCTCTGGCCGGTGGTGCGCGGTCCGCAAGTCTTCGTCTTCCACCACCTCGGTGGCATGTACCCGGGCCCGATCTATGACGAGGCGATCAGCACTTCGCGCGCGCTCTGGCTCTTTCGCGGAGACACCCTCCTCTACGCCGGGGCATGCGCCGGGATCGCGCTGATCGCCGGCCCGCCGCGCCCGCGGCGGCGGGGGATCCTCGCCCTGCTCGCCTGTGGAGTCGGCGCCGCGTGGATGTCCTTGCAGGCGGAGAAGCTGCACTGGAAAGCGGCGGCATCGCAGCTGGATGCCGAGCTGGGCGGCCGCATGGAGACGGAGCACCTGCTGCTCCACTTTCCGCGCGAAAAAAAAGACGAGGAGCGTGCGCTTCTCGCCCGCGATGCGGAGAACGAGGTCCGGGCGGTGGCCCGGTTCTTCGGGATTCCGCCCGGTCCGCGCATCGAGATCTACCTGTACCGTTCGGCGGAGGAGAAACGGATCCTGATCGGCGCGGCGGAGACCAGCTTCACCAAGCCGTGGCTCCGGCAGATCCACACCAACGACGCTCCCGCGCCGCATCCGATCCTGAGACACGAGCTGGTGCACGCGATCGGCGCGCAGGTGGCGGACGGACCCTGGGGCGTTCCTGGCGGCCTGGTCCCGAAGATGGCGCTCGTCGAGGGGGTGGCGGTGGCGGCCGACTGGCCGCCGGGAGAGTTCACGCTGCACGAGGAAGCGCGCGCGCTCGAGGATCTGCACCGGCTGCCGGACTTGCGGCGGCTCTTCCGGCGCGGCTTCTTCTACGCGGAGTCGGGCCCGCGCGCGTATACCGCGGCCGGCTCATTCTTGCGGTTCGTCTGGGAGACCCGCGGACCCGCGGCTTTCTTCCGCCTCTACGCGTCGCCCGAGTCGATCGATCTCCCAAGCCTGGTCCCGGAGTACCTGCGCTTCCTCCAGCAGCTACGCGAGCCGGAGCGGGCCGTCGCGCTGGCGACCCAGCGGTACTCTGCGCCCCCGATCGTGCGCAAGCGCTGCGTGCACGAGGTCGCGGCGCTGCAGCGGCTGGCGCAGGCGGCCCGCGATCCGCACAGCGCAGCGGAGATCTGGGCCCGCTGCGCGAAGCTCGAGCCGGACGATCCCGCCCTGCTCGCTTCTCTGCGCCGGGCACAGCTGGCGGCGAAGGATCCGGCTGCGGCGGAAACGACGGAAGCAAAGGCGCTCGACCATCCCAAGCTGTCGCCGCCGCTGCGCGCGCAGATCCTGACGGACTCGGGGGACGCGGCGTGGAAGGCCGGCGATACCTCGCGCGCGCTCGCCCGCTACGAGGAGGCCGCGACGCTCCCGCAGACCGAGCCTGCGGAGCGCGGCCTCACGGTACGGCTGCGGGCGGTGCGCGACCTCCAGAGCTGGGCCGCTCTGCGCCCGCTGCTCGCGGAGAACAACAACGCGCCGGAGATCCTCCTGCACCTGCGCGACCTCGATCTGGCTCGCCCGCGCGACGGTCTCGCCGCGTACCTGCTCGCCAAGCAGATGCAGAACCGCGGCGCCTGGCCGGAGTGCGCGGTCTTCGCCGCCAGCGCGCTGCGGCGCGAGCTGCCCGGCCCGCTCTTCGTGCAGGAAGCTCTGCGCATGCGTGGGATCGCCGCCTGGCACGTCGGGGACGACGCTTCTGCGCGCGCGGCCTTCACGGCGCTCGGCAAGGACGCGCCGCCGGGGCGAGCGCTCGAAGTCGAGCGGTGGCTGGATCGGCTGGGACGGGGGCCGTAATCCCTAGACCACTTCCACTTCCGACGCCTTCCCGGCGAAGATCTCCTGATTCCCCGCCGGCCGGACGCCGCGGATGTTCACCTCGAAGAAAAGCCGCTCCCCCGCCAGCGGGTGGTTGAGGTCTATCACCACCACGTCCTGCTTCACTTCCTTGACGGTGATGGGATAGCTCTGGCCGCCGCTCGCGCGCGCGTAGAGGCAGACTCCCTTCGCAAGTTTCACCTCGCCGGGGAAGAGCGCGCGCGGCAGGGAGACGACGTTGTCCTCCTTGCGCTCGCCGTAGGCATCCTCCGCCGCGATGCTGAAAGCGGCCTGCTCTCCTTCGCGCAGGCCTTCCAGCGCGCGCTCGAGTGCGGGAAGGATCTGCCCGGCCCCGTGGAGGTACTCGATCGGCGATTTGCCCGCGCTCGTCTCCACCACCTGTCCGCTTCCGACGCGGACCATGTAGTCGAGCAGCACGACCCGGCCCAATTTCACGCGCATGAACGGAAACTGGCCATACCGGCTGCCGGTCGCAGCTAAGCAGCGGGCGCCTGCCTGGCCGGGTGCGGCCGCAGAGCGAGCAGCGCGCTGGCGGCGAATGCTAGCGCCGCGCCGAGCAGCAGCGCCGCGGCGGGCGAGACATGCTCCCAGACCTGCCCGGCGAGCACCGAGGCTGCGAGCAGGCCGGCGCCGGTCACCAGGTTGTAGATGCCGAGCGCGCGACCTCGCGTCTCCGGTGGAGCCGCGTCCGCGACCAGAGCGCGCTCGGTGCCTTCGGTCAACGCAGCCACGAGACCGTAGGCCGCGAACAGCGCCCAGGCGTGTGCCGGCGCGCGCGCAAGGGCGAATCCGGCGTAGCAGAGCGCATACCAGAGCCAGCCGGAGATGAGCGTACGCTGCCGGCCGAGGCGGTCCGCGATCCGCCCCATGGGCCAGGAGAGCAGCGCGCGCACGAGATGGAGCGAAGCCCACAACAGCGGTAGCTGCGCCGTCGGCACACCGATGGTTCCAGCGCGCAAGAGCAGCAGCGCGTCGGTCGAATTCCCCAGTGTGAAGAGAGCGATCGCCGCGAGCAGCCGCCTCGGCACGCCCCCCTTCGCCTGCCCTCCCGCCTCTGCTCGCGGCGTCAGCTGCGCGGTCTCGTGCACCGCCAGCAGGGCCAGCACCGCCAGGGCGCCGGGAATGGCCGCGAACAGGAAGACGCGCCGGATCTGCTCCGGCCAGACGAGCAGGAGGCCCGCCGCGACGAAGGGGCCGATGGCCGCACCCGCGTGGTCCATGCCGCGGTGGAACGCGTACGCTTCGGCGAGGCGCTCGCGAGGCGCGCTCGCTGCCAGGAGCTTGTCTCGCGGCGAGGTGCGGATGCCCTTGCCGATCCGATCGACGTTGCGGACCGCGAGCACCTGCCATGGCCTCTGCGAGACGGCGAGGAACGGACGCGCGAGCGCGGCAAGCGCATACCCGGCGACGGCGAGCGGGAGCAGCCTGCGCACCCGGTCTGCCCATCGGCCGGAAACGTACTTGAAGAGCGCGGCGGTGCCTTCCGCGGCGCCCTCGATGACTCCGATGTAGGCGGCACCTGCCCCAAGCGTGACCACGAATGCCGGCAAGAGCGGCATCACCATGTCGCTCGAGATGTCCGCGAGCAGGGAGACGGTGCCCAGCAGGACGACATTGCGCGAGAGCCGCACGTTCGCGATCTAGCCGCGCCGGCCGAAGGCCGGTTGGCGGCTGCTCCGGTGTTCTACGCGCGCTTCAGCTCCGGTTCGAGCACGCGCAAGCGGGGAGCGGGTGGGACATCGCTTCGGGCGAGGTAGATGCGCTCGAGCGACTCCGCGAAGCTCCGGGCCGTCTGCTCCAGGTCGCGCAAGGTGATCTCGCACTCGTCGAGCTGTCCTTCCGCGACCACCGCCTGGATGGCGCGGTCCGCCAGGGCGCGCAGCTTCTCGGGGGTGGGACCGGCCAGGTTGCGCGAGGTGGCTACCACCATGTCCGCGATCATCACCAGCGCCGCCTCGCGCGCCTGCGGCTTCGGTCCCGCGTAGCGGAAATCCTCTTCGCGCGGCGGGGCTCCTCCGGTGCGTTCGGCCTCTTCCTTTGCGCGATGGAAGAAGTACGCGATCGCTCGCGTTCCGTGGTGCTGCGCGATGAAGTCGCTCACCTGGCGCGGCAACTTCGCCTGGCGGGCCAGCTCCATTCCTTCGGCGACGTGCCGGCGGATGATCTCCGCGCTCATCTGCGCGCTCAGGCCGTCGTGCCGGTTCTCGCCCTTCTGGTTCTCGCCGAAGTACAGCGGGTTCTTGCCCTTGCCGATGTCGTGGTAGTACGCGCCGACGCGCGCGAGCAGGGGGTTCGCACCGATGGTGCGCGCCGCGGCGTCGACCAGCTGGCCGATCAGGATGCCGTGATGATACGTGCCCGGCGCCTGCACGATCAGGTCCTTGAGCACCGGGTGGTTGAAGTTCGCAAGCTTGAGCAGCTCGACGTCGGTGACGTACCCGAACATCGCCTCCAGCAGCGGCGAGAGCAGCAGGGCGAGCAGCGGCAGCACCAACGCGCCACCGAGGACGCTGCCAAGGACGGTCGCGGCCATCTCCCAGGTCCACAGGCGTCCCTGGAACATTGCGAAGGTCGCGAGCACGACGGCGGTGACCACACCCGTGATCAGACCGGCGCGGAAGACGGCGCCCTTGCGGCCGGCGTGGCCGATGCGATCGGCTGCCACGACGCCGCCCAACAGCGCCGCGGCCGCGAACTGCAGCGAGCCACCCGCGAGCAGCCCGCAGAGCGGGGCGAAAGCTGCCGTCCAGAGCAGTGCAGCCTCGCTGGTGAGGAGGAACCGCACGAGCAACGAACCGAGCGCGTACGGGACAGCGGCGGGCAGCGCCTGCGCGACGTATGCGGAGAACGGCGCCGGCAGTTGTTCGCGTATCACGTCGTGCAGCGCATCGGCTCCCATGAGCGCGCCCTTCACCACGAAGAGCTGCGCCACCATCATCACGGCGAGGAGAAACACGTCCCGGCTGCGCGGCCGGAACTTGCGCAGGTTCCGCCGGCCGAATTCGAACACCACGGCGCAGAGCAAGGCGGCGAACAGTCCGCCTCCCCAGCGCACCTGGTCGGCCCCGCTGGCGCGCCCCGCGGCGCGCAGCGCCTGGAAGACCAGGAGATGCGTTTTGGTCACCTGCTCGCCGTCGCCGATGATCTTCTCGCCCTTGCGTACTTGCAGCAGCACGTCCTTCACTTGCGTGCGCTTCGCCTCCTGCCGGCGGCGCGTCTCGGCGTCGTCGTAGGCGAGGTTCGGCCGCAGCGCCCGGCGAACCAGCTGGGTGGCGGCCCGCGCCGTGCGCGGGGGCAAGTCCGCGAGCTGCGCTCCCGACATGCGCTCGACGTTCTCCCGCGCGCTCGTCAGATCCTGGATGCGGTCGATGTCGCGGATCGCTTGCTCGGGAGCTCCGCCCCCTCCGACGGTCCGGACGATGATCCCGCGCTCGCGATCGGCGGCGAGCAGTCCGCGCTCCTCGACCACGAAACCGGACGACGCCAGGTCGGCCAGACGCAAGGCAGCCCGCTCCGCCGCGGGATCGAACCCGCTCCGCGCCAGGTCCAGATAGTCGTCGTCCTCCATCACCGCCTGCAGCGCCTTCCAGAATTC
This sequence comes from Deltaproteobacteria bacterium, assembly GCA_005879505.1. Classification (GTDB taxonomy): domain Bacteria; phylum Myxococcota; class Myxococcia; order Myxococcales; family 40CM-4-68-19; genus 40CM-4-68-19. Next base: position 10,533 of record VBKQ01000351.1, on the reverse strand, counting down.
GTCGCGATGCGAGAGGAGGAAACGAGCCGTTTCCGCATCGATCCGGTGTTCGGCCAGCAGGCGTGCAGCCTTCGCCGGGTTCTGCTGCTTCCACAGCGCCACCGCCTCGCGGCCCTGGGCGAACGCCCCAGAGATGCGCCGCTGCAGGGTCTCCGCGGCGCTGCCGTCGAAGTCGTACACCGGCCACACCGATCGCGCGGCCTCGTCGCGCTTCTCGGCGGTGGTCTCGGGATCCAGGACGTCGTAATCGCGGTTCGCCTTCAGCGTCCCCGAGAAGAGCGTGCCGAGCGCGTCGTCGCCGGGGATGGCCGGCGTAAATCGGGAGGGCGTGAGCAGGAACGCGGCGCTCACCGCGATGCCGATGAGCAGGGCGAGCGCCAGCGCCTGCCGCACCCTGCGAAAGCGCAGGATGCGCGATGTAAGGGAAGGTGCGCTTGCCTGCATGCCGGGCGGCACTATGCCAGCAAAGGCTGCCACTTCAAAGGTTTCACCGCTTCGCCGTCCGCAGCGCGGTCTCGAGCTCGGCCTCCTGCGCCGGCTTGCGCTGGGTCCTCGGCAGCGAGCGCAACACCTCGAGCTGCTCGCGCAGCACCGCCGAGGTGCTCTTGCCCTGGGCCTGGAGGATCTTCGCCTTCAGAGCGAGGATTCCGACGCGCCTCTGGCCCCGGTCCATCTTCGCCAGCGCCCGATCGACCGCCGCCTCCGCCTGCGGCAGCTTCTTCTCTTCGAAGAGCACGCGCGCGAGCCGCGCCGGCGGGTTGTAGTCCCCGGGCATCTCCTTCTCGCGCCGGGCGAGCAGCTGCTCCGCCTTGCGCGCCTGCTTCAGATACAAGTACGTCTCGGCACGGTGGGCGTCGAAGGTGGAAGCTATCGTCGCGTCGGGCGCGGCGGCGGCTGCTGACTCGAGCACCCGCGCGCGATTGTCCATCGCGGACACCGCTTCCGCGTGCCTCCCTGCGACGTCGAGCATCTCCGCGAGGTTGGCGAGCGCGTCGCTTCGATCGTCAGCGGCGAGCGGCGCGTCCGGCTTCGCCACGATCTCCTGCACTCGCGCCATCGCCAGCTGATGCATGCGGGCGGCGTCCGGATCGCCCTTGGGCAGCTCCCGGGCGCAGGCGAACGCATAGCTCTGGAAGTCGACTCCCAATGCGCTGTCGGGAGTGTGACCGGCTTCCGCCAGGCCCGTCCGCACGCAGGTGCGGAAGTCCTTCAGCCACAGGAGCGCGGACATGTACAGATTGAGGCGCTCCGGACGCTGCGGCTCGTCGGGTGCGCTGAGCTGCACCGCTCGCCCGTAAGCGTCCGCGGTCGCCTGGAGATCTCCGCGATTTCGCGCCGCATCGCCGTCGCGCTGCGCCGCCCAGGCCGGATCCGCGGGCCTCCCCTTCTCGCGATAGGCGCGAACGGCGTCCTGCACGAAGGTCCGCATGTCCTGGATGGTGCCGGATCCGAGAAAACGCCCGATCACCGCCTCGGTATCGGGGTCGACGATCAGGAACGTCGGCCAGGCGTCCACCGGGTATTTCTCCACCACTGCCTTGTTGGTCTCGCGCTCCGTCTCCAGCGAGCTCCACACCAGCGCGTCGGCGATCGGCTTCATCCCGGCATCGCTGAGCACGAAACGCTGCATCGACAGGCAGGAATGGCACCAGGTCGCCCAGAAATCGATGAAGAGCGGTTTCTGCGCGGCGCGCGCCGTAGCCAGCGCTTTCGGATGGTCGTCCTCGATGAACGTCAGCGGCCCGTGGACCGCGGCGACCAGGAGCAACGCCGGCAGCATGCGGAGCTTCTAACCTTGCTCCGGCCTCTTCGCAGCCTGGTCGCTCTCGCGCCGCGCCTGCGCCGCGTCGTAGGCGCGGACGACCTCCTGCACCAGCGGATGCCGCACGACGTCCTTGTCGGTGAACTCGCAGAAGCGGATCCCCTCCACGTCCTTGAGGATCTGGCTGGCGTCCATCATCCCCGACGCCTTGCCGGAAGGTAGATCCACCTGGGTCCGGTCCCCGGTGATCACCGCCTTCGATCCGAAGCCCAGGCGGGTGAGGAACATCTTCATCTGCTCGGTGGTCGTGTTCTGCGCCTCGTCGAGGATCACGAACGCGTCGTTCAGCGTGCGGCCGCGCATGAACGCCAGGGGAGCCACCTCGACGGTGCCGCGCTCGATGAGGTCCTGCGCGCGGTCCATGTCCATCAGGTCGTGCAGCGCATCGTACAGCGGGCGCAGGTATGGGCTGACCTTCTCCGCGAGATCGCCGGGAAGGAAGCCGAGCTTCTCCCCGGCCTCCACCGCGGGGCGGCAGAGAACGATCCGCTTCACCCGCCGCTCGACCAGCGCGGCCACCGCCATCGCCATGGCCAGATAGGTCTTGCCGGTGCCGGCGGGCCCGATCCCGAAGACGATGTCGTGCTTGCGGATCGCGTCGATGTACGCCTTCTGGTTGAAACCCTTGGGCGTGACGGGACGGTTCCGGTTCGTGACATAGACGGTGTCGAGGAAGATGTCCTTGAGGTCCGCGTTCGCGTCCGAGAGCAGCACCTTGCTCGCCTGCTCCACGTCCTCGAGCCCCAGCGGATACTTGCGCTGGATCAACTCGGTCAGGCCTCCCAGCAGTTTCTCGGCGAGCGCGACCTTCGCCGGCTCACCGGAGATGAGGAAGACGTTCCCGCGTTGTCCGATATGGACCCCGAACCTCTGCTCGATCAGCTTGAGGTTCTCGCTCCGCCCGCCGGCGAGCGTCCTTGCACCATCGTTGTCCAGCAGCTCCAGTCGCGCGGAAGGTTCTGCCAATTCCACCTCGCGGCCCTGCGGGGCCTGAAATGATCTAATCAAGCGGCGGCAACAAAACAAACCCCTGAGCAGTACGTCGATAGTAATAGGGCTCTTTCCACGGGTAGCGCAGGTCGTGCTCGCTCACGAGCTCGCCCTCGAGCAGCGCACGGAGCGCCGGCGGATACTCGCCGTGCTCCGTCCGGTAGACCTCGAGCGCGCTCTCCAGCCGCGCCACCTGGTCCCGCGCGATCAGGCGCACGATCACTCCGCGCCGCGCCGGGCCCTCCGCCCGGGAGGTGCCGAGGCCCGGCGCGACCGAGCGGACCAGCAGCAGCGTGGCGCCGAAACACGTCAGGGTGATCGCCAGGCGGACGAGCGCTCCCGCCCAGGACATGGTCAAGCGCCGGCCCTTGCGGATCCCCTCGGCCAGCACCTTGACGGGGCCGGCCGGAACGGCCCGCAGGTACTCCCATTCGATCAGCTGGTTCAAGGCCTTGAGGGCCTCGAATTCGCCGAGGCGCGAGATGTCGAGGATCTGCTGCACGTTCTTGCCGAGCGTGGCGAGCTTGTAGACGAGCTTGTGACGGCCGGCCGGCTGGCCGTCTTCGCCGTGCCCGTCGTCCAGGCCGTCATCGATGGATTGCAGCCCTGTGGTGTCCAGCTCTTTCGAGGTCGCGAAGGTCGCGTCCGTCCAGGGAACGTTGCGCTTCAAGGCCGGCCATTCGTCCATCCGCCGGAACCCCTCGAGCAGCACGCTCTCCGAGCGGATGGGATCGAACGTGCTCTTCGACCCGTCCACCGTCTCCTGCGAGAACTCGTAGGAGCCGTTCTTCCAGGAGAAGAGCTTGTAGAGCGTCTCCGTGGTCTGCAGGCGCATGATCTGCGCGAGCTGCGCGTGCGTGACGGAGGCGTTTTCGACGAGGATGTCGCCGAGCCGTTTGAGGGTGCGCTGCTGGATCGCCAGCGCTTCATCCAGCCGTTCCTTGCTGACCAGCTCGGCCCGGAGGAGGAGGCTGCCGAGCAGGTCCCTCGAGTCGCGCGCCTTCTCGCTCGCGAACACGACGTTGCCGTCGACGAAGAAGACCTCCACCTCGTCGGTGCCCGTCTTCAGCGTCAGGCGGCCGGTCTTCGTCTGGTGTCCGATGAGCTGCAGGATGTCGGCGATGCCGAAGTCCTTCAGGGTCCCCGACAGCGCCATTTATCGGCCCTCCTCGGCCCGCTGGCGCGCGAGCAGGTCGCGGAGGCAGAGCGCGTACACGCCGAGCAGCAGGAGCGCCGTGAGGGCCACCCGCAGGAAGGAAACGCCGCCGTGGATCGCGAGCGGCTCGCGCGTAACGCCGCGCCAGAGCACGACGCTGGCGAGAAGCGAGGCCGTCACCAGCAGGAAGGCAATGCCGCGGACCGTGTAGCCCATCATCACGTGGCCCGCTCCCGAGAGCACCGCCAGCGCCCGGGCCATCAGTTGGCGGCGGCGATGGTACGCCGCGATGGCGAATTCCTTCCGGGCCCGCTCCTGAGCGTCGACGCCGCTGCGGCGGATGAACACGTTCACGCACTGGGCGCAAAGCGCCTCGGCGGGGCGGGCGTCGGGATCGCAGCGCTTGCAGACCTCACGACCGCAGCGGTCGCAGCGGCCGCTCGGGCGGATCCGGTCGCGCAAGAGGTGCAGCATCAGCACCATGACGGCCGTGAGGATCGGCATCGCCGTCCCCATCGCGGCCGGCAGGCTGCCCGCGAGGTGGGCGCGGACCTCGTCGCTCACGGCGTCGGCGCCTCGCTCCTGCGCCTCGATCAGCGGCTCGAGCTGGGAACTGTCGAGCGGCACGTCCATGACGAACTTGTTCGACTTGCGGTTCGCCTGCAGCTGTCCGCCGGTGAACGCCTCGAGGCCGGCGCGGTCCAGTTGCAGGGCGCGGGCTTGTTCGGCCTGTACCTTCTCCAGCGTATCGACGCCGCCCATGGCGAGCGCGCGGCTGACGTTGAAATGGGGCGCGGCCAGGCTCTCGTTGAGATCGATCGCCTGCTGATACTGCGCGATGGCCTTCGCCGTCTCCCCCTGCAGGAGATAGACGTTGCCAAGATTGTTGCGCACGGCCGCCAGGCCGGCGGAGCTGTAGCCCGGCACCTGCATGCCGCGCAGGTAGAGCCTCTCGGCTGTGGCGAGGTCGCCGTCCCGTTTCGCCTTGCGCGCGAGCGCGAAGGCGACGGGCAGCTCAGTGGTGGACTCGAACCGCTTCTGCAGCCGGCCCATTTCGGGGCCCGTTCCTTCGCCATGCTCGACCAGCCATATGTCGACGGCGGGGCCGGAGAACACCGCGGTCCGTCCAATCTCCTCGGCGGCCCAGGGCGACAGCGCCAGGCCGACGAGGAGCGAGAGGGAAATGGCCACTTCGGCCGTGCTCGCGTAGATCGCGCAGGCAATCAGCGAGGTGAACAGGAGCGGCACGGGCCCCATCTGCAGCAAGACGGGCGAGAGCAGCAGGACCGCCGCCAGCATGCGCGCCTGCCATCCGCGCGTGCCACCGGGAACCAGGTGGTGGACATCGTGCGCGTAGAGGTTCGCGTGGCGCAGCAGCAGGACGACGATGAAGGCGAGCGCGGCCACCAGGCCGCCCACGAACAGGGCGGCGAGCAGATTGGCGAGCACGGCGCGAGAGATGCGCGGATCCGCCATCGCCGCAGTCGCAGCGACGCCGAGCTGCGCGAAGACGGCGTTGATCGACGTAGGGCTCTCCGCGAACTGCGCGCGGGCGAGGCAGGCGTGCGCCGCCGGAAGCGCCGGAGCCAGCTCGACGGCGAGCTTGCATCTGTGCATCGCCACAGCGGAGGCGCCTTTGGCGAGGGCAATTTCGCCCTCTCGCACGAGCGCCGAGCCCACCGAGAAGAGGTTCTCGATGGCAAGATCGTCCTTGAGCGCCCGGACCCGCTGCTCCTCGTCGTCCGCGCGCCGGTCGTCGCGCTCGCGGACGAACTCGCGGCGCGCCGCCCAGTGCACCTGGATGTCGGGGCTCCTTCCGGCCGGCATCAGCACCGCGCGGTTGGTGGCCGGCAGCATGACCGCGGCAGTGACCGGGGCTGGCGCGGCGGCAACCGGCAGCGGAGGGGCCGGTACTTCCTCGGCTAATACCGGCAAGGATGCGAGGAGGGCCGCCGCGGCACAGACGCCCAGTACGATGCGCGCGCGCAGCAAAAACCCCCTCGAAGTCACCCGGCCATCCTAGACGGGCGGCGCTCGGCACAGCAAGGAATCCGTCCGGAAATCCGGGGCGTGGATGTGGTATGCCGCCGCTCATGTCCGAACCCGAGAAGGCCATGCGGGGGCTGCTCGAGATCATGGATCGGCTCCGCGATCCCGGAGGTTGTCCGTGGGATCGCGAGCAGACGCTGCGCACCCTGACGCCCTACCTGCTCGAGGAGGCGCACGAGGTGATCGAGGCCATCGAAGCGGGAGACGTCGCACACCACAAGGAGGAGCTGGGCGATCTGCTCTTCCAGGTGGTGTTCCAGGCCCGGATCGCGCGCGAGGAAGGGAAGTTCGACTTCGCCGAAGTATGTAAGGTGATCTCCGACAAGCTCATCCGTCGCCACCCGCACGTGTTTGGCGACGTCGCCGTCTCCGGATCCGGCGAAGTGATCCGCAACTGGGAACGGATCAAGGCGGAGGAGCGCACCCAGAAGGGTCAGGCGCCGCGATCGGCGATCGGCGGCGTTCCCGTATCCTTGCCGGCCCTGGTGCGCGCGGAGCGGCTGACGGAAAAGGCGGGCGCGGTCGGCTTCGATTGGCCCGACGCGAAGGCGGTGCTCGGCAAGGTCCGCGAAGAGCTCGACGAATTGACCGCGGCGATGGACGCCGGCTCGCGCGAGCGGGTCGAGCACGAGCTCGGCGACCTGCTGTTTGCGGTGGCCAATCTCGGCAGGTGGATGAAGACCCACCCGGAAGAAGCGCTGCGCGGGACGCTGCGGCGATTCGAGTCGCGTTTCCACCATATCGAGCGCAGCCTCGCTGAGCGCGGGAAGTCGCCGCGCGACTCGACGCTCGCCGAGATGGACGCGCTCTGGGAAGAGGCGAAGCGACGCGAAGCGTCGGGGGATTGACGCACCCTCCCGACCCTTGCCCACAATTTTCCGGCGCCGGTGTGGACAAGCTGTGGATTCAGCCTCGGTCGAGAAGGAAGATCATTTTTCCAGCCTGCAAAAAGAAAAAATGCCGGAGGGCGCGAGCTGGAAAAGTACCTGAATCGACGGGTGGTTCGACCCAGTCGCGAGCAGTGGGCCAACCAGCGGTGACAAACGGATACAGGGAAAAAGCGTTCGGACAGCGCAGTGGAAAACCTGTGGCCCTCGTCCAGATTTCCCTTTGCCGCCCCGCGTTGACAGCCTCGGTTGCCGGTGCTATCTGCGGTCGCCCTTTCGCGAGCAATTTTTAATCCTTTGTTTGGAGCCATCGTGGCGAATACCCGTTCGGCAGAGAAGCAGAACCGGCAAGCGCAGAAGCACCGCATCCGCAATGCTCACGTGATGTCGACGCTGCGGACCAGCGTCCGGAAGCTCCGCGAGGCGGCTGCCGCGGGGGATCCGGACAAGACCAGGCAGGAGCTTGCGTCGGCCGTCCGCCAGATCGCCAAGGCCGCCTCCAAGGGCGTGATCCACAAGGCACAGGCGTCCCGCCGCATCTCCCGTCTGACGAAGGCGGCGTCCCAGGTGCCGCCCCCGGCCAAGTAAGTCAGCGCGCGAATCGCTCGCTGACCTCGTATCGCTCGATCGCCTCCACGGCGAGCCCCCTCGCCAGCCGCCGCAGGGCGGCACGGCGGTTCGCTTCCGTTCCCAGGACGTCCACGCCCGTCAGGAAGTCTTCGCCGCCCGAGACGGTGTCCGCGTAGTCCCCGGCGTGCACGCGCAGCTGCGCGTCCAGCCGATAGGAGGTGGCGCCGCCCTCCGCGCCCGCGCCGCTTGGCAACGAGCGGAGCATGAGCAGCTCAGCGGCGAGCTCGGGCGCGCCCGACCCGTCCGGCGCCAGGCGGCCCCGGCCGGCGAGCTCCCGCCGGAGCTCGGCGGCGAAGATCCCCCCGGCCTCCGCCTGCGCGGTCGCGTTCCGGACCGCCCCCACGCGCAGCCCGGGCTGGGCTCTTCCGCGCACCGGGGCGTAGCCGCATCCGAGCATCGCGAGCAGCAGCAGACTACGCGACGACAAAGTTCACCAGCCGCTTGGGGATGACCACCACCCTCTTGATCGTCTTTCCCTGCAGCCAGCCTGCCACCTTGGGGTCCCTGGCCGCGGTCTCGCGGATCTCGGCATCGTCCGCGCTCGCCGCCACCTGTACTTCGCCACGCAGCTTGCCATTGACCTGCACGGCGATCTGGTACGCGTCCTCGACCACCAGCGCCGGATCGGCATCCGGCCAGTGCAGGAGGGCCAATTCCTCCTTGCGCCCGAGCTCGCGCCACAACTCCTCGGCAATGTGCGGCGCGAACGGAGAGAGCAGCTGCACGAGGATTTCCAGGCACTCGCGCAACGAGGCGGCGTCGCCACTCCAGTCGGATGCCGCGTTCGACAGCTCCATCAGCGAGGAGATCGCCGTATTGAACTGGAGCCGCTCGAGCTGTTGGGTGACCCGGAGGATCGTCTTGTGCGTGCGTCGGCGCAGCTCGTCCACGGCCCCGTTCGCCTTGGCACCGGCGATCTTCGGCAGGCTCGCCTGGACCAGTCGCCAGACGCGGCTGAGGAAGCGGTGCTGCCCTTGCACCTGCTCGTCGGACCAGTCCACGTCCTTCTCCGCTGGAGCGGCGAAGAGGATGAACAAGCGGGCGGTGTCCGCGCCGAACTCGTCGATGATCTCTCGCGGAGAGACGACGTTGCCCTTGCTCTTGGACATCTTCTCGCCGTCGCGCCCCTTGACGATCCCTTGGGTGACGAGTTTCTGGGCCGGCTCGTCGATGTCGCAGAGCCCCAGCTCCTGCATCACCTTGGTCCAGAAGCGGAAGTAGAGCAGGTGCAGAACGGCATGCTCCGGGCCGCCGACGTACACGTCGATGGGCAACCAGCGGTCGGCCTTCTCGCGGGAGAACGGCTCGCGCGAATTGTGGGGGTCCAGGTACCGGGCCCAGTACCAGCTCGAGTCCACGAACGTGTCCATGGTCTCGGCCTCGCGGCGCGCCGGGCCGCCGCAGATCGGGCATCTCGTATTCACCCAGGATGCGACCTTCGCGAGCGGCGGCTCACCCTCGCCGGTGAGGACCTCCTTGACGTCGATCTCCGGCAGCCTGACGGGGAGCTGCGAGTCGGGTACCGGGATGCCCTTCCCCTCCGGATCGTCCTCGGGGCAGTAGATGATGGGGATCGGAGTTCCCCAGTACCGCTGGCGCGAGACCCCCCAGTCGCGCAGGTGGTAATTGACCGCGGGCTTCCCGATGCCACGCCGCTGCGCTTCGGCGGCGATCGCGAGCCGCGCCTGCTCGGAGGGCATGCCGGAAAACTCCCCGGAATCGAACAGGACGCCGTAGTCCGTGTATGCCCGGTCGTTCGGGAGCTCGGAGTCGTCGGCCGGACGAACCGTCGAGACGATGGGTAGCCCGTACTTGGCGGCGAATTCATGGTCGCGCTGGTCGTGCGCCGGCACCGCCATCACTGCCCCCGTGCCGTATCCGGAGAGGACGAAGTTCGCGACCCACACCGGGATCTCCTTCCCGGTGAACGGGTTTTTCGCCCGGATGCCGGTGTCGATCCCTTCCTTCTCCGCGGCCTGCGCGCCTTCGCCAAGTTCCTTGGTGGCGCGCCGGATCTTCTCCGCGAACGCCGCCAGCTCGGCTTTCTTCGATTCCGGGGCCAGCTCGGTCACGAGCGCGTGATCGGGCGCCGCCGCCACGTACGTCGCGCCGTAGATGGTGTCGGCGCGGGTGGTGAAGACCCGGAACGCCTTCTTGCGGGCCCCTTTGACGGCGAAATCGATCTCCAGGCCGTCCGACCGTCCGATCCAGTTCCGCTGCATCGCGACGACGCGCTCCGGCCAGTCGATGCGGTTGAGGCCCTCCAGCAGCTTGTCCGCGTAGGCGGTGATGCGAAACGCCCACTCCGGAATCTCGCGCTCGATCACCAGCGTCCCGCACCGCCAGCAGCGGCCCTCCACGACCTGCTCGTTGGCGAGGACGGTATTGTCGTGCGGACAGAAGTTCACCTTGGCGCGGCGCCGGTAGGCGATGCCGCGCTCGAGCATGCGGAGGAAGAACCACTGGTTCCAGCGGTAGTACTCGGGATCGGAGGTGGTGATCTCGGTCGACCAATCCACCGAGATGCCCAGTGAGATCACGTCCTCCTTGAAGGAAGCGATGTTGCGCGGAGTGCGCTCCGCCGGGTGGACACCCTCCTTGATGGCGGCATTCTCGGCAGGAAGCCCGAAGGCATCCCAACCGAAAGGATGCAAAACGTCGAATCCGCGCTTGCGCGCATAGCGGGCGAGCACGTCGGTGATCGAGTACACGCGGGCGTGGCCCATGTGCATCTCGCCCGACGGATACGGCAGCATCGCGAGCACGTACTTCTTCGGGGCGCCCGGCCGGGTACCGGCGCGGAACACGTCCTTCTTTGCCCAGTGATCCTGCCATCGTGGCTCGATCGACTTCGGGTCGTACCGGTCCTGCACTTGAGGTTCTCCTTGCGAAGGCGGCGCATTCTAGCGCGGTGCGCCGGATCGCGGGGGGTCGAGCGACAAAAGGGTCGGTCGCCGTCCGATCATCGCGCGGCGTACTCGACGCGCGCGGAGGCTGGC
>VBKQ01000350.1 GCA_005879505.1 Deltaproteobacteria bacterium | reverse complement strand
TCGGGTTCCTGCAGGAGCAGCGGCACCTCTGGCTGCGCTCGTCGCGGCAGCGGCTGATCCTCGCCGTGCGCCACAGCATCATCAAGGCGATCCGCGATTACTTCGACTCGCGCGGGTTCACCCTGGTGGACGCCCCGATCCTCACGCCCGCCGCGTGCGAGGGTACCTCCACGCTCTTCGAGGTGCCCTACTTCGATCTGGGCAAGGCGTTCCTGACCCAGTCCGGACAGCTCTATGGCGAGGCTGCGGCGATGGCCGTCGGAA
>VBKQ01000191.1 GCA_005879505.1 Deltaproteobacteria bacterium | reverse complement strand
TTGGACAGCATCCGGGCTGCCGATCGATCCGCCGGGGCTGCTCTGACGGCTGAAGCGGAGCGGCACCAGGAGCATAGTGCAGCAGATGCGAACCCTGATTCTCGTCGACATCCAGAACGACTTCCTCCCGGGAGGTGCCCTGGCCGTTCCCCGCGGAGACGAGGTCATCGCGATCGCGAACGAGCTGCAGCCCCGGTTCGATCTGGTGGTCGCGACGCAGGACTGGCATCCCGCAGGCCACGGAAGCTTCGCGTCCAGCCATCCCCGCAGCAAGCCCGGCGACCTCGTCGAGCTGGGCGGTCTTCAGCAGGTCCTCTGGCCGGACCACTGCGTGCAAGGGTCTCCGGGCGCTGCGTTTGCGGCGAAGCTGCAGATGAACCGCGTGGAGACGATCTTTCGCAAAGGGACCGACCCTGGCATCGACAGCTACAGCGGGTTCTTCGACAACGGCCAGCGCAAGTCGACGGGCCTGGGCGACTACCTCAAGGGACGCGGAGCGACCGAGGTCTACGTGCTCGGTCTCGCCACCGACTACTGCGTGAAGTTCTCCGCGCTGGATGCGCGGCGGCTGGGTTTCCGGACTTTCCTCGTCGAGGACGGCAGCCGCGGTGTCGAGCTGCAGCCCGGGGACGTCACGCGCGCGATCGAGCAGATGCGCGCCGCGGGCGTCGAGGTGGTGCGGAGTGCCGCCGTTCACGCGTCATGAAGGCGGTCGAAGACGGATGGGTAAATTTCCCGAACGACTCTCTTGGAGACCGTTCTTTCACGTTCTGCTGCTCGCGGCCCTCGGTTCTTGCGCCGGCGCGAGCCCCTCGCCGGCTCGTTCGATGAAGTACGCGGATCTGATCTCGCTGTTCGCCGACTGGCGCGAGTTCCAGAAGCCGAAGCTCGTCGACGGCGTCCCGGACTACACGCCCGCGGCGATGGCGGCGCAGCAGCGGGCGCTTGCTGGATACCAGCAGAGGCTCGCCGCGATCGACCCGAGAGACTGGCCCGTCGCGCAGCAGGCGGACTACCACGCAGTGCGCGCCGAGATGAACGGCCTCGATTTCGATCACCGGGTCCTGCGCCCCTGGGAAAGGAATCCGGCCTTCTACGTCGGCCTGGTCGCCGACGAGAGCGATCAACCGGCTCGTGAAGGTCCTTTCGCCTACGGAACCGTCGAGCTCTGGCGCTGGCGCCTTCCTCCGACGGCGCAGCAGGCCGCTCAGCTCGCCGAGCGGCTCGCGGCCATCCCCGGATTGCTGCGGCAGGCCCGCGGCAACCTGACGGGCGACGCCCGAGATCTGTGGAGCTACGGGATCCGTTCGATCGAGGATCAGCGGGAACTGCTGTCGGATCTGCGCGACAAAGCGGGCGGACATCCAGCGCTTGCCGGGGCGGTGCAGCGCGCTCTGGAGGCGACCGAGGAATTCGTCCTCTGGCTGAAGGCGCAGGCGCCAGCAAAGACGGGGCCCTCAGGCGTCGGCGTCGAGAACTACGACTGGTACCTCGCGAACGTGCAGCTCCTGCCGTACACCTGGGCCGACGAGGTGACCCTCGCGCAGCGCGAGCTGGCACGCGCCACCGCCGCGCTCGCCCTGGAGGAGCAGCACAACCGCGCGCTGCCGCCGCAAGCCCCCGTAGCGAGCGCGGTAGAGCATCAGCGCAGGTTCAGCGCCGCGGTGACGGAGTACATGGCGTTCCTGGCGCAGCGCGAGGTCCTGACCGTGCGGCCCTACATGGACGGCGCCCTGCGGGCGCACGTGGGACAGTACACCGCGGCGCGCCCGCTCGAGTTCTTCGTCGAGATCGATTATCGCGACCCCGTGCTGATGCGCACGCACAGCCACCACTGGATCGATCTGGCGCGGATGCAGCACGAGCCCCACCCGAGCCCGATCCGCCGTGGTCCCCTGCTCTACAACATCTTCGATTCGCGCACCGAGGGGTTCGCGACCGCGATGGAAGAGCTGATGATGAACGCGGGACTCTGCGATACCCGGCCGCGCTCGCGCGAGCTCGTCTACATCCTGCTGGCGCAGAGGGCAGCGCGCGCTCTGGGAGAGCTGCGGATGCAGGCGAACCAGTTGTCCCTCGAGGACGCGGCGCGATTCGCGTCCGAGCGCACGCCGCGCGGGTGGCTACGCCTCGATGGACGCACGGTCTGGTTCGAGCAGCACCTGTATCTACAGCAGCCGGGGTATGGGACGAGCTACCTGATCGGGAAGCTGGAGATCGACGAGCTGCTCTCGGCCCGGGCGCGGCAGGTGGGGAGCGCGTTCACGTTGCGGCAGGCCATCGACGAGATCGACGCGTCGGGACTGATCCCCGTCTCGCTGGTGCGGTGGGAGCTCACCGGTGAAAGCGGCGGCGTGCCGGGCGTCGGATGGCCGGCGAAACGGCCGTGATGCATCGACGGACGATCGCGCGTAGAACTGCGCGCGTGGACTTCGAGATCGAAGCGGCGCTGCTGATCAACGAGGGCGGCGTCCAGTGCGTGCCCGTGATATTCGCACGCCCGCTCCAGCGTGGAGCTCGCATCGAATTGGGAAAACGGCCCTTCCTCAACGAAGCTCGCGTCGCCGCGCTCGATCCCGCTCGCGCCGCCGAGCGCGGGCCCGGGCTGGTCGCCTTCGTCCTCGAGGACCCGATGGATGCCCGCGAGTTCAAGCCGGGCGACGTCGCTCGCCTCGAGTCGAGATGACGCCCGGGCTGCGCCAAGGGGCCGCAATCATGCTGCGGGAGCAGGGCACGCTTCCGGCGGCTCGAGCCGGGAGGAGCTTCGACGGCACGCTTCCGACGGCAAGGTGATCGTGAATGTGGTTCCTTCCGGCTTCGTCGAGTGCACGCCGATCTTCCCGCCGTGCGCCAGGACGATCTGCTGCGCGATGAAGAGCCCCAGTCCGAGCCCCTGCGCCTGTTTCCCTCCCGTCTTCGCACCGCGGCGAAACGGGTCGAAGATCCGGGGCAACAGCTCGCTGGGTATGGGCGGACCGCCGTTGTGCACATCCAGGATGGCGCCCGCGCCCTCGCGTCGCACGCGTACTTCGACCTCGGCCCCGGTTCCGTGCTGGATTGCATTCCCCACCAGATTGGAAACGACCTGCGCCATTCGATCCGGGTCCCACTCTCCGGTCAATTCCCGAGGAGCGTCGACGTTCACGCGGGCCTGCGGATGCGCGATCCGGAGCTCTTCCACCGCAGCCGCAGCGATCTGCGCAAGATTCGTCCCCGGTTTGAGATCGACGGGAATGCCACCGGCCAGTCGCGCGCGTGTCAGGTCGAGCAGCTCCTCGACCATCCGGTCCATGCGTGCGGCGCTGGATCCGATCCGCCGGAGCACGGTGGCCTGCGACGGGAGAGGTCCCAGCCGCAGGAGAAGATCGGTCGCCATCGAGATGGCTCCCAGTGGATTGCGCAAGTCATGGCCGAGGACCCCGACGAATTGCTCCTGGAACTGCGCTGACTCCCGGAGCGCCGCCTCCAGCACCTTGCGCCGCGCGATGTCGCGGTCGATCGCGATCAGGATCGCGGCGAGCGCAAGCAGGCCGAGACCGGCGCCGACGTCGATCCAGATCGCGAGGTTGAGATTGCGCCGCGTCCTCAGGATACGGTCCGTCAGCCGCCGATCCTCGTGGGCGTGCAGCTCGTCGATCAACCGCCGGACCTCGTCCATCCCGAAACTGCCCCTGCTGCGGAAGAGGGCCAAGGCCGCGGTGATCTGCCCGCCCTGGTAGAGCTCGATCGTGCTGCGAATCTGTTCCATCTTCCCTGACGTGAGCCGCTCCAGCTCGGACATGCGGCGCTGCGGCATGGCGTCCTCGGCCGCCATCCTCATGACCTCGGCGAAACCGGCGGAGAGGGACTCCTCGGCCCGCTGGACTGGGTCCAGGAAGAGGATATCTCCGGTGAGCAGGAACCCGCGTTGCGCGTTCTCCGCGTCGGCGAGCGCTGCGCGCATGCGCGTCAAGGCGTCCTGCGATTGCCGCGTGTGGACGATCACCGGGCGAGCGGAATTGATCCCGCCGAGCGTCATCAGGTTCACCAGGATCAGGGCGAGCAACGTCGCGGCCGCCAGGATGGCGGCGAGCGGGCTCCAGCGAAGTGGTAACAAGCCGTGCTGCGGCATCGGTGCCCTCCCTCGCCGCGAAGCGGCGCACCTTCGGCACTTCTGCGCTGGGATGAGACACCAGGCGCCCCGATTCGTTAGCGACGGAAATGAAGCGAAATTCTTCCCTTACGGTTTCGTCGGCTGATCTGCGCCGGAGGTCTCACTCGGCCTCGCCAGAGACGGCCGGCGGCCCGCTCTGGTGCCGAGCGGGCGAACGCCGCATACTGGCGTCCTCTTCCAGACGGCCTGAGGGCCCGCATCGAGGTGTGCCATGAGGGGGAAGACGTCAGCATTCCTGTTCGCGTCTTTGGCATTGTCGGTCGCCGTACCGTCCCGGGGCTTCGCACAAGGCAAGATCCGCGTCGCGGTCTGGGAATTCGAGAATCACGCAGGAACTCACTACTGGTACTCGAATCAGCTTGGTCCGGCGGCCCGCAACCAGATCGACAACGAGTTCTCGGAAAACAAGCTGCTCTCCTCGAAGTTCAGCGTGGTCGAGCGCGACAAGCTCAATCTGGTGCTCAAGGAGCAGGGGCTCGCCACTGCGGGCGCGGTCGACCCGGCGACGGCGGCGAAAGTCGGCAAGATCCTGGGCGTCAAGTACGTGGTGCTGGGAGGGATCGATAAGTTCAACGTCGATGTCACCAAGGCCAACGTGGGCCCGTTCAGCGTCGGCGGGCACATGGTCCAGTCGTTCGCCACCATCAGCTTGCGCTTCGTAGACACGACGACCGCGGAGCGCGTGCTGTCGGTAGCGGCCGACGGGGACGTGAAGTCGGGCGGCGGGTTCCTCAAAGGCACCAGCCTCAGCCGGGACACGGAATGGGGAATCGCCAGCGAGACGATCCAGAAGGCGTCCAAGGCGGTCGTGGAGAAGCTGGCCGGCGGCGACTACCTGGAGCGGGTGCTGGCGGCGGCGACGCCGGCGGGAGGCGTAGAGGGGAAGATCATCAAGGTCGACGGGACGCGGGCGTGGATCAATCTCGGATCGCTGGCGGGCATCAAGGTGGGCGACAAGTTCAACGTCTTCGACGTGGGCGACGCGCTCATCGATCCGGATACGGGCGCGAAGCTCGGCGCGGACGAGAAGCAGACGGGCAACGGCGCGGTGGTCGAGGTCCAGGGCAAGTTCGCGGTGATCAACTTCACCGGGGCGGCGAAGCCGAAGGACACGATCAGGAAGCAGTAACGTTGACGTTGACGTCGCCGTCGACGTGAACGGCGACGTGGCCGTGGACGATCGGTCCTACCGTTGCTTGCTCAGGAACGCCCGCAGCTTGTCCGAGATCTCGCTCGCGAGGACCCGCGCCTTTTCGGCCACGCGCTCGCTTCCGAAGCTCGGGTCGTAGCTCACGGTCGTAGGCGGCGGCATCGACACCGCCTCGCTGGTCTGCGTCGCCTCGGCGCTGAGCGCAATCGAGTACGTCCGCACCGCGAACGTGGTCTCGAACTGCGGCGTCACACGTCCTTCCACTCCGGCGACGCGGGCGCTGATCCCGATGTCCGCCCGCGCGGCGTTGCGCACGCTGGTGAAGCGGGCCTTCTCCAGCTCGTCGTCGATGGCCGTCCGCAGCGCCGAGCAGACTTCCTGCGCCCCCGCGCACTGGAAGAAAATTGCCGGCTTCTCCGACATTCCGCGCGCTCTTGGTTCGGCGGCGGAGTGGACGGCGGCGCCGGGGGCGGTGACTCCGGTTCGCCTCCGCCTGCCTGCATCGGACCCGGTTCCGGGGCTATCGGGCGCGGTTGCTTCGGCGCGGGGATGCTCGCCCCCCGGAACCAGACAAACGCAAAGGCGCCGATCGCAATCGCAACCGCGGCGGCGACGACGGCGAGAAGCGCCGCAATTTTGCGCGGCGGTCGCGGCCCCGGGACCAAGCGCGTTCCGGTCCGCGACTCCGTCCCGCCCCGGACCGGTGCTGCAGGTAGCGTTCGCGTGCGCGGCTGCGTCACGCCACGCGCCGGCGTTGCCGCCGGACCGGTGCGGCGGGCGCCCGGCGTCGACCGCGCTGAAGAGGGCTGGCCTTCGCCCATCAGCGGCAACTCGGCGCTGATGCCCAGCTCCTCCATGCATCCGTGCAGCGCCTCGTGCAGCTCGGACATGGACTGGTAACGATCGTCCGGGTTCTTCTCCAGCGTCCTGAGAATGATCTCCTCGACCCCGGCGGGGATCTCCGGGTTCAGCGTCCGCGGTAGCGGCGGCGGCTGATATAGATGCGCGGTGAGGATCTTCCCGAACGAGGGTCCGGCGTCGGCGAAGGGGACCTTCCCGATGAACATCTGGAACATGGTGACGCCGAGCGAATAGACGTCGCTGCGCGCGTCGATCGACGGCTCGCCGGAGGCCTGCTCCGGTGACATGTACGCCGGAGTGCCGATCACGGTGCCGGTCTGCGTGAGGTGCGCGCTGGTCGGATCGGTCAGCTTGGCGATGCCGAAATCGACCAGCTTGACGAAGTCGGTGCGGCCATCCCGGTCGACGAGGAAGACATTGTCCGGCTTGAAGTCGCGGTGGACGATTCCCCGCTCGTGCGCCGCCTGCAGCGCCCGGCAGCACTGCAGGAGGATGGGTCCCGCCCTCCCGAGCGGGAGCGGCACTCCGGGTTGCACGAGCGCCTGCAGCGGCCGGCCGTGCAAGAACTCCATCACGAAGTAATGGCGCCCGCCGTCGGCGACGTTGAAATCGAGGATGTTGACGATGTTGTCGTGGCCGATGACGTTCACGGCCTTCGCTTCGTTGAAGAAGCGCTCGACGATCCGCTCGTCCGCATCGAAGCGGGGATGGAGCATCTTGATCGCCACCTTCGAGCCGATGGCGGGGTGCTCGCCCATGTAGACGGAGCCCATTCCCCCTTCGCCGAGCAGCTTGACGACGCGCCAGGAGCCGACGACGCGTCCGATCATCTCGTCGCGCTTGACGTCGTGCAGAGGAGCGGTGAGACCCTGCTCCTCGCGATCCGGTGGACCGCCGGCAGTCGGATTCGGCATGGTCGCTGAAGGATACGCCCAACGAGATCCGCGCCGTCAAGCCAGTCGCGGAACCTGCGCCGACGACCTCACGACTTGAGAGCGGCGGTGAGCTTGACCATCGTCTCCTTCGCGTCGCCGAAGAGCATCAGCGTCTTGTCCCCGTAGTAGAGCTCGTTGTCGATGCCTGCGAAGCCGGCGGCCAGGCTCCGTTTGCAGACGATCACCACCCTCGCTTTCTCCACTTCCAGGATGGGCATCCCGTAGATCGGGCTTCCGCGCAGCCGCTTCGCGGCGGGGTTGACGACGTCGTTGGCTCCCACCACCACCACCACGTCGGTCTCCGGGAAATAGGAGTTGATCTGATCCATGTCGTACAGCTCGTCGTAGGGCACGTTGGCCTCGGCGAGGAGCACGTTCATGTGCCCGGGCATGCGCCCGGCGACGGCGTGGATGCCGTAGCGCACGTCGGCGCCCTTGCTCTTCAGCACATCCGCCACCTCCCGGACGCGATGCTGGGCCTGGGCGACCGCCATTCCATATCCGGGAACGAAGACGACGGATCGGGACGTTCCGAGGATTTCGGCCGCCTCCTCGATCGAGCACTGCCGGATGGCTTTTCGCCCCTCCAGCGCTCCGGCCGGCTGCTCCTGCACCTTGCCGAACGCTCCGAAGAGCACGTTGGTGATCGACCGGTTCATCGCCCGGCACATGAGGATGGAGAGGATGAATCCGGAAGAGCCGTCCAGCGAGCCGGTGATGATCTGGATCTTGTTGTCGAGCATGAACCCCATCGCCGCGTCGGTGAGACCGGCATAAGAGTTCAGCAGGGCGATGACCACCGGCATGTCGGCGGCGCCGATGGGAAGCACCAGCATGACGCCGAAGAAGAAGGCGAGCCCGACCAGGGTGTAGAACGCCGGGGTGGAGGTGGGGACGAACATCAGGACGGGGATGAGCCCCAGCATTGCAGCGAGGAGCAGGAGATTGGAGACGTTCTGACCCCGGTAGGTGATCGGGTAACCGCGGATGAGCCCCTGCAGCTTGCCCGCGGCCATCAGGCTGCCGGTGAAGGTCAACGACCCGAGCATCACCTCGAGCGCGATCACGCCCACCCGCAGCGAGCCCAGCGCGGCGCCATGCCGGTAGTATTCGGAAATTCCGATCAGCGCTGCCGCCAGCGCGCCGAACGAGTGCGAGAGCGCCGTCCGTTGCGGAACGGCGGTCATCGGGATCCAGATGGCCATCGGCACGCCGATCGCCGTGCCCAGGCCGAGCCCGGCGGCGATCCAGCGGTAGTCGATGATCTCGTGGTGCAGCAGCGACCCGATGATGGCGAGCAGCATCCCCAGCTCGGCGAGGAACATCCCGCGGCGGGCGGTCTTGGGGTGGCTCAATCCGCGCAGCCCCATCACGAAGAGGATGGCGGAGAGCAGGTAGAAGAGCTGGAGGAGGTCCCGCTTCATCTACTTGTCTCCGGACTCGAGGGCCTTCTGCCCTTCGCGACCGGCGACGCCGGGCCCTGCCGAGCGGAACATCTTGAGGATGCGATCGGTGATGAGGAATCCGCCCACCACGTTGATGGTCGAGGCGGTGACGGCGATGAAGCCCAGCGCCGTGCTCACCTTGTTGTATCCGGCTCCCGCGACCACCAGCGAGCCCACCAGCGAGATCCCGGAGATGGCGTTGGTCGCCGACATCAGCGGCGTGTGCAAGAGCGGCGAGACCCGGGAGATGACCTGGTAGCCGAGAAATCCCGCCAGCACGAAGACGTAGAGGTCGCCGATCAGCCCGAGATCGATCATGGGACACTCCTCAAATCTGTTGAACGACCTCCCCGGCATGCGCGATCAGACAGCCCTTGACGATCTCGTCGGAGCGATCGAGGGAGATCTTCCCAGCCTTCTTGTCATAGAGATGGAGCAGGAAATTGAGGACGTTTCGCGAGTAGAGCTGCGAGGCCTGGAAGGCCATCGAGCTGACCAGGTTGACCGGCCCGAGGATGGTGACACCGTGCGCGACGATCTCTTTCCCCGGCTGGGTCAGCTCGCAGTTGCCTCCCTGCTCGGCTGCCAGGTCGACGATCACCGATCCGGTCCGCATCGCCTTCACCATTTCCGCGGTGACGAGGACAGGCGCACGCTTGCCGGGGACCAGCGCGGTGGTGATGCAAGCGTCGGTCGCT
>VBKQ01000190.1 GCA_005879505.1 Deltaproteobacteria bacterium | reverse complement strand
GTGCAGGAAATGAGCGCATCCTGCGCCGTCTTCGCCTGGATCCCGCGGTCGACTTCGGCGTACAGCGCCTTGTTCCCCTGCACGAACGCCTGATCGAGCTGGGTCGCGTAATTGTTGGTCGCCTGCGAGAGCTTCTTCCAATCCGCGATGAAGGCGGTGGTCACTTGCGTCCGCTGGTCGACGAGATCCTGCGCCTCGGCAACCCTGCTCTTGATGTCGGGATCGGCGATCTGTTCCGCCGAACCGGTCAGGGCGGCGGCCGAGGCGGTGGACTGCGCGCCGAACTGGCTGATCGCAACCGCCACGCGATCGTAGGTCTTGGCCAGCTCCCGGTACCCGGCGACGACGCGTCGTGCCTCGTCGCCCTTCGGCGGACTCGCGGTGGACGGCCTGCCCAGGGTGTTCAGCGTCCTCGCCACGTCGCCGACCTTGTCCACCGCGGCGGCGCACGGCTTGCTCTTCTGGCTCTCGCGCGCGCTGGCGATGAAGGCCGCCAACGTGGCCCGGTCGCGGCGGTTCTGCGCGCGCTTTTTGAGATACAGACCGCCGGCGATCCCCGCTCCCGCCAGCACCAGCACGCCAGCGATGATGGCCGCCAGCACCCTCGGGCTGAGGCCCGCGTCGGGCCGCTTGCGCCCGCCGACGACGTCGACGCGGATGGAGGTCTGGCCGAGGCGGAGCACGTCGCCGTCGAACAGCTCGACGTCCTCGACGCGTTCGCCGTTCAGCCAGATGCCGTTCGCAGACCCCAGGTCCTTCACCCGGATCTCGCCGTTGATCTTGCTGATCTCGGCGTGGCGCCCGGACATCGAGCCGTCCTTGACCGAGATGTCGCACTGATCCGAGCGGCCGATCGTCACCGTGATCGCGCGCATCGGGTACGCCTTCTCGACCCCGCTCGGACCCTTCACGATGAAGTTCGCGGATACCCCGTCGAGGAGCGCGGGATTGATCATCTCGGTTTTCGGAGTCGCTTCTTCGCCCATGGTGCCCTCTCGCACGGCGCGCGAGCCTGGAAGAGGCCGAGAGCGTACGGGGGAGCGCCGGTTCGGTCAAGGATCGAGCGGGGTTGGACCCTCTGCGCTTACTTGCCGGGCTGATGCATCTGCTGCGTTTCCGAGCCGCTCTTCGCCTTCGGGTTCTGCGCCGCGGGCGTCTGCTCGCCCTGGGCTTGCGGCGCCTCCGCGATCGCAGTCGGCTTCAGCTTGGGGAGGTCCGCGCGGGCGATCACGTCGCCCGGCCGCTTTGCGTCCTGGGCGTCGGTCGTCAGCATGACTGATTTCCCCTGGTCGATCGCCGGCAGGTCGGACTTCATCGCGAAGCCGCTGCCATTCTGGTCGGCTTCGACGACGCCGATGTCCACCGGATCGCCGCTCTGGGGCTCCATCCAGACGTGGTTCGCCTTGCCCCCTTCGAGGCTCGGCGCAAGGCCGTAGGCGTTCACCCGCATCCAGGTCTTGCCACTCGGCAGCTCGCCCCAGGTCACGGCGGCCCAGGCCCCGCCGGTGCTCGTCGCGGCGGGCTTCTTCTTCCCTCCCTGCGCCTTGGCAGGCTGCGCCACCTCGAGGATCACGGTCGTGCGGCCGGGGCTGCGGGCGAGCGTCACGTCCTTCTGCAGGTCGCCGACCTGCTTGGTGATCGCCGTCACCTGGTCCCGGTATTGGTTGGCATCGCGCTCCGCGACGTCGGCGCGCTGCGAGTACGAGCTGAGGCGCGAGGCCAGATAGGCGATGAGGGCCACGAACGCCACGATGACGAGGACCACTGGGACTGCTGCTCGCCAGGAATGCCGCGTCCTACCCTCGGTCAGGCGGGAGAACGTCGGGCGGGTATCGGTCGCGGTCGTGTCCATGGCCGCAACGGTTTTCACGCGCCCACAGAAGAGCAACCCTACGACTGCCTGGGGTTTTTTAGGTGTCGGTACGCCGGCGGAGCGCGGGAGCGAGCGCCAGGCAGATCCCGAAGTCCGAATCGACCTCCGCGGGCTCCTTTTTGGGTCGCAGGTGGGGGTCTTGCGGATTGCCTTCCTGGTTGCGGCGGCGCGGAGAGCGGCGACTGCTAGGGTCTGCCTTTCTCGACATGGCGCGGTGTTGTACTCGACCTTACATCTCCCCGCAACCGCGCAAGGTCTCCCCCCGGGTGGCGGCGGCCCGCGGTTTGCTGGTACGAGGGCCGCCAATGGCTCGCAGAATGAAGGCCGATCTGGGGCCGAGAAAGGTGACAGAACCAGGCAAGTCCTTGGCTACCTTCCCGAATCCCAGCCCGGGTCGGGACTACGAGATCCGCTTCGAATGCCCGGAATTCACCTGCGTCTGCCCGATGACGGGGCAGCCGGACTTCGCCACCATCCGCATCGTCTATGTTCCCGACCAGAGCTGCGTCGAGCTGAAGAGCCTCAAGCTGTACCTGTGGAGCTACCGCAACGAGGGGGCGTTCCACGAGGCGGTCACCAACCGCATCCTGGACGATCTCGTCGGAGCGCTGAAACCCCGGCGGTGCGAAGTGACCGGCGATTTCTTCGTTCGCGGCGGAATTCACACCGTGGTCGTCGCCCGCCACCCGGACAAGTGATTTGCCTCGTCCGGGCCCGACCGGCAGGATGTCCCGATGCCCGGTGGCGAGCTCCACCCTTTCCTCGTGCACTTCGCCGTGGGGCTGCTGCTGATCGCTCCGATCGCCGATGTCTTCGGCCTGATCCTGCGCCGGGAGGCGCTCCTCTATACCGGCCGGTGGACGACGCTTCTCGGCACCGGGTTCGCACTGCTTGCGGTGGCGAGCGGCTGGGGTGCGGAAGCGGGTCTCTCAGCGCACAGTGCCGCAGGCGAGGCATTGCTGCACCTGCACGAGGCGCTCGGTTATGTCGCGACCGGGATCTGGTTGCCCGTGGCCGTCTGGCGGGCCGTGTCGAAGCTGGCGCTCCCCCTGCGGGCGCGAACCCTGTATCTGGCCGTGACGTTCGCGGCGGCCTCGGTGATGATGGTGGAGGCCTTTCTCGGAGGAGCGCTGGTGTATCGCCACGGGGTCGGCCTGTCTCCCGCGGCGCGCGCCGAGCCGGTGGTCCGGGCCCCCGCCCGAGAGCGCTGATGCGTCAGTCGAGCTCCTCGACGGGGCTGCGCGGGCGGTGGAACAGGAGCTTGCCGAGCACGAACCCCACGGCGACGCCTGCGAGAAGGAGCTGGCCGGGGTTCTCCTCCGCCCAGGCGGCGACGCGGCGGAGGGCCGTTTCCGCGTACTCGCGGCCGAGCTCGACACCCCGCTGAAAGGCGCGGGCCGCCTCCTCTGCCGATGGCGTACCGGCGGTGATCTCAGACATCGGGAGCTGCGTCCTGCTGCGCGTCTCGGCCAAGGTTCACCTCGTGGTGGCGCGGGCGATGAGGAGGCCCACGAAGACCGCGCCCGCGAAGGTAGCGCCGGGATGCCGGCGCACGAAGCTGCGCCAGTTCAGGCTATCGGACACGTTTGCGCGCAGCGCGCTCATCGACTGCTCGATCTCCTGCCGGGCACGCTCGATGCCGGCCCGGATTGCCTCGGCATCCCTGGGGTTTTCAGGCATCGATCCTCCTGCGCAATCACTGCGGCGTCACGTCCGGCCGGGAACCGGACTGCGAAAGGGCCGCCGCCGGTGACGCGTTCGCGGGGTTGCCGCCCGCCGGGTTCTTCAGCGCCGCCATCCACTCCCGGTCGCGACGGATCTCTTCGGCTGTACAGGGCAATCCGATGCGGCTGTGCGCGACGCGCCGCGAGGCCGACCAGGTGATCGCGCCGCCGGCCGCCAGATTGACCAGAGCGACGATCCCGAACGCGGCCCATGCCGGAAGCCAGATCGAGAGCAGGGAGGCGATCGCGAACATCAGGAGCAGGAATCCCACGGCAAGGAGCGGAACTCCGGCAGCGCCGGTCGCGAGGTCCCGGCCCATCGTCCGCAGGTCCTGCTTCAGCTCCACCCGGGCGAGGGCGAGGTGCTCGCGGATGAGCGTCTGCAGGGCATCGAGCAGCCGGTGCAGCGCGTCTCGGGATGGCACGGTGGCCGGCGGCATGGCGCCAACGTAGGTATCGGCTGTCTGCCGTGCCAGAGGTGTCAGTGCAGCATCGGACTGTTCGGAGCGGTGGCGCGGCTCTCGAGGCCCTCCTCGAAGCAGCGGATCAGGTACCCGATGAGCAGGAGCGATGAAGCGTTCTCGGCTGCCCGCCCCGGCTCGCGCTTCATGAGATCAGTCGCATAAGCGAGGAAGAACTGCGCCAGCTCCTCACCGGCCTGCGCCAGGATGAGCTCGTGCAGCTTGTCGCGATCCATCGCGCGGATCTGCCGGATGAACTCGATGGCGAGCTCCCGCTTGCGTTTCGCGTCGATGCCTGGCCCCGGCCGTGCCATGTCCCCTCTTACGGTGGGCGCTGCGGCGCCCTTCGGCAACCCCGCTGATTTGACATCCGGGCGGGCGGGTGGATGATTTTGACCGGCCAACACCCGGAGGGGCGGGATGTTTACGGGCGTGAAGGTGTTCTCCGCGACCAAGGCGAAGGACCGCGACGAGCTCGGAGAGCAGGTGACCCGATGGCTCCGGGCGAACGCCGATCTGGAAGTCGTAGATCGCACCGTGACGCAGTCGAGCGACAACGAGTTCCACTGCCTGACGGTCGTGGTGTTCTACAAGCCGCGGAGCGGGTCGAAAAAAACGTGAGGTCTACCGGAACCTCGGACTCGGTTTGTTCGCCAGCGCTCGCGCCAGCGACGGCCTCGGCGACTTGTGGTCCTGCGACACCTTCAGCCCGGCCACCCCCAGCACCACGGCGATGGCGGTCGTAAGCCCCAGCCAGGACCAGACCCCGGACTTGCGCGTGTTCTTGCGCGTCCGCGGCGCGAGCTGCATCGCCTTGGCCATTCCGGCCAGCGCCTCGAGCGCGTGCGCGAGCTCCAGGGCGCTGTGTGGGCGCGCCGCCGGGTTCGACTCCAGACAGCGTTCGATCAACGCGTCCCAGCGGAGGTCCAGACCGGTGACGACCTTCGAAGGCGCCGGGAACTTTCCCACCGGCAGCTCGCCGGTGAGCAGCTCGTACGTCATCACGCCGAAGGAATAGATGTCCGCCTTGTGGTCCGCGCGCTTTGCGTCCTTGCGCTGCTCGGGGGCCATGTAGTTGGCGGTGCCCATGGCCACGTTGCTCTGCGTCAGGCACTGGGCGCCCTCGGCGTGCAGGCCGGCCAGGCCGAAGTCGAGCACCTTCGTGCGCAGGTCCTTGGTCACCAGCACGTTGTCGGGCTTCAGATCGCGGTGGATCACGGCCCGCGCATGCGCGTACGCCAAGGCATGCGCGACTTGCGCCAGGAGCATCGCCAGCTGCCGCGCGGTGGGACGGTTCCTGTGCGCCCACGTGCGCAGCGACTCGCCATCGAGGAGCTCCATCGCGATGTAGACGTGTTGCCCCGCCTTGCCCCGACCGAGAAGGCGAACGATGCCGGGATGATCGAGCTGCGCCATGGCCGCGGCCTCGCGCCCGAAGCGGCGGACGTAGTCGGGCACGGCCGCCATCTGCGGCGTGAGGATCTTCACGGCCACCAGGAGCCCGTCGGAGTCGCGGCTGCAGCGAAACACCTCCCCCATGCCGCCCACGCCGATCCGCTCGAGGACGATGAACCCCTCGAGCCTCGGCAGCGGCGGCTCCGGGGTGACAACGGCCCTGGGCGTTTCCGCGGGAGGCGGGGGGCGCGGCGGCGGGACGCTCGCTTCGCGATGGACCTCGAATCGGACACCGCAATGCCCGCAGCGCGCGAGCGATCCCTCGACGAACAGACTGACGTCGCAGCGGATGTCGCAGTTCGGACAGCGCTGGATGGCGCGTTTCTTCCCGACCGGAGGCTGCGACTTGGGGGCGACTGGATCCGCCATGTGGGGCAGTGTGGCCTAGCCGGTTTACGGCGCAAGTTTTCTGTCAACTAAACGCCGCGGCCTTCAGGCCGCGGAAGGCCGCGCTACTGCAAAACCGCCATCAATTGCACGGCGCCACACAACCGCTTTTGCGTACCCGTCCTCGAGTCCCTACTCCAGCGCCTCCAGCACCCGGTAGATCTCCACCGGCGCCTCGCGGTTCTTCACCCTCGCAGGCGGCAGCGACTCGAGGACGAACTTGTCCTTCCCCGCCCGCTGCGCGCACTCCTCCGAGATCACGATCATGTCCTCGCCCGCGATGCCGCACAGGCGCGAGGCCAGATTCACGCCGTCGCCGATGGCGGTATAGCTGAGCGCCTTCGACGAACCCATGTTTCCCACCACAACCTGTCCGGTGTGCAGACCGATGCCGATCCGGATCGGCTCCTTGCCCTGCGCGGCCCGCTCCTCGTTCCATTCCGCGACGCGCTTCTGCATCTTCACTGCAGCTCGCACGGCGTTGGTCGCATCGTCGGGACGCTTCACCGGCGCGCCCCACAGGCCCATGATCGCATCGCCGATGAACTTATCGAGGATGCCCTCGTGCTCGAAGAGGATGTCCACCATCAGCTCGAAGTAGTCGTTCAGCATCCGCACCACTTCCTGGGCCGGCAGCTTCTCGGAGAGACGAGTGAAGCCGCGGATGTCGCTGAAGAGGATGGTCAGCTCGCTGAGCGCGCCGCCCTTGGACAGCTCGATGCTCCCGCGCGCCGCCTGCTCGACCAGTGCGGGCGAGAGGAAGCGCGCGAGCTGCGCGCGCTGCGTCGCCTCGAACTCCAGGGCGCGCGCGTATTCGCTGTTCTCCAGCGCCACGGATGCTTGCGCAGCGATGGCGGAGAGAACCTCCAGGTCCTTGGTGGTGAAGGCGGCAATGCGCTCGCGGGAATCGAGGAACATGATCCCCTTCACCTCCTCGCCGGACGAGGTGAGCAGGGGAACGGCCATCGCGCTGCGCACACCGAGCGCGATGATCGACTGCGAGGCCTGGAACCGTTTGTCGGCGATGGCGTCGGAGGTGAGCACTCCTTCCTTGGTGAGCTGGACCTGGGCCAGCAGCGTATCCGAGACCAGCACCTTGCCCTGGCCCGGCTTGCGCTGCCGCATGGACTGGATGACCAGCTCTTGCGAGTGCGGATCGCGCAGGAGGATGACGCCGTTGTCACAGGGGATGAGATCGAAGGCGATCTCCAGGATGCGCCTGAGCAGCTCGTTGAGGTCGCGCTCGAGGCGCACGTAGGTGGAGAACTCGTGTCCGACGCGCAGCCGCTCGTAGTCGCGCTTGAGCTGGCTCATGTCCTGGACCTGCTCGACGGGAAGGAAGGTCGCCTTGGCCGAAGTGCGCGCGACGATTCCCTCGAGCTCGCCGGGCTTTCCCGTGTGCACGATCTCTGCGTTTTTCGGTCTCGCGGGGCCGCTGGTGAGGCGGAACTCCATCTTCGAAGTCCCGATCAGCACCTCGTCACCGTCGGCGAGCTTCGCCGGTCCGAGGATGCGCTTTCCGTTGAGGAAGGTGCCGTTCGAGGAACCCAGGTCGCGCAGGACGTAATCGTCCCCCTCGCGGTCGATCTGGCTGTGCTTGCGGGAGACCTCGCGATCCGCCAGCCGCACCGATGCGGTGGTGCTGCGGCCGAGCACGCTGCTTTGTCCCAGCGGATATTCGGTGACTTCGCCGCCGGGCCCTTTGAGGATCAGCCGCGGTCCGGTCGCGGTGTGCGGCGCTGAAGGCCGCAGTGGGATGGCCTCCTCCTTGGACGCGCGGGCGCGCGGCGCGCCGCACGACGGGCAGCGGCCGGCGATCGGCTCGCTCTCGTGGAAGCACACTGGACAGACGGACACGAGCTCCCCCCGGAGGATCGAGGATACCATCGCGGCCACGCTTTACGAGACTTTGACCTTCTGGTAACCGCGCCGCGTGAAGATCAAGCAGCGGCCCGAAGACTTCGTCGTGCGCGAGGGCTTCCGCTTCGAGGCGGAACCGGAAGGGCCGGTGTGGGTCTACCGGATGGACAAGCAGAAAGTCTCCACGCTCCAGGCACTCGAGCGTATCTCGAAGGACTTCGGGGTGCGCCGCCGCGATCTCTCCGTCTGCGGGCTCAAGGACAAGCAGGGCCGGACGGAGCAGCTCGTCGGGGTGCTGGGCGGCGCGCTCGGAACGTCCGAAGTCGTGCAGAGCGGCGATCTGCGCCTGAAGCTCATCGGCCGGACCGCGCAGCCGCTCACCTCCGCGAACATCTCGACCAACCGATTCGAGGTGACCGTGCGCGACCTCTCCGCAGAGCAGGCGGACCGCGTGCCGGAGAGCGTGGCGGAAGTGCAGCGGGCGGGTGTGGTGAACTACTTCGATTCGCAGCGCTTCGGCTTTCTCAAGCACGGGCAGGGCTTCCTGGCCCGCCACCTGTTGCGCGGCCACTGGGAGGCCGCGCTCAAGGCATTCCTCGCCACCCCGAGCGAGCTCGATCGCAGCGATGATGCCAAGGTGAAGGCCTTCTGGCGCGACCACTGGGGCGAGTGGCAGCTGCGCGCTCCGCAGGAGGCCGGCAAGCGCTATGCGCCCATGCTGCGGCGGCTGCGCGAGGACCCGAAGGATTTCAAGGGAGCCTTCCTCCACATCGACCGCCGGGTGCGGGCGATGGTGCTCTTCGAATTGCAGAGCTTCATCTGGAACGAGGGCGTCAAACGCTACCTCGCAGCGCGGGTGCCGGCGTCCGATCTGATCGGGTTGCGCTATCAGGCGGGATCGTTGCTGTTCCCTCGCGCCCTGCCCCGCGCGCTGCGCGGCGAGCTGTGGTCCACGACGTTTCCGCTGCTCGCGCCGGATTCGAGCTTCGAGGACGACCTCGTGCGCACATCCGCGCTCGGCGCGCTCCGCGCGCAAGGACTGGAGCTGCGCGACCTGCGGGTCCCCGATACGCACCAGCTCTTCTTCAAGCACGAGGAGCGCCCCCTCTTCGTGGTCCCCGGCAAGCTGCGGGCGAACCAGCCCCGCGCGGACGAGCTGAACCGCGGGAGGATGAAGGTGAACCTGTCGTTCACGCTTCCGCCGGGCGCGTACGCCACGCTGGTCGTCAGGCGGGTTCTCTGGTTCGCCCTCGACTCCAGGCGGTCGGAGCGGCCCGTGGGGCGCGCATGGGGACGGCCGCTCGAAGAAGCAGCGCCGGCCCCCGCGCCTCCACGCCCCAACGCGCCGCGCCGGGAGAAGATGGGCTTCCGCGAGCGCCAGCGCAGGAGGAAGGAGGCGCGGGCCGCGAACCGCGCGGCAGCGAAAAAGTAGGCGTCCGCTCCATTGCCCGGACCTTGTCGCCCCGACCCCCGGTCAGCACGTTTTGGGGAGACAAGGAGTCGAGCATGCTGAAGGGCGTGGTTGTGGCTTGCGCGTGTGCGCTGGCGGTCCCGGTGCAGGCACGCGCTGCGCCGGTCCGAGGCGCGGATTCCGGGGCGAACCCCGAGGCGTTCCCTCAACAGACCACCGAGGTCGAGACGCGAAGGTCGCCCGGCAGTGTGATCCTCACGGACACCATCGGCGGAGCGGCGCTGGGAGCGCTGGCCGGCGGCGGCGTCTCAGCCTGGCACAGGTACGTCGACAACACTGGCTGGGGCGACTGGCAGCGAAACGTCTTGATCGGCGCGGGCATCGGCGCGGGCGTCGGCCTGATCCTCGGGGTCGCGAGCGCGGCTTCGTCGGCGGACCGGACGTTCACGGGACCGATCGCGGACCAGCGGCAGACCGGGTTCAACTCGCCCGTTCCGGTCTACGGCGCGCGGTACTAGCCGCGCCGGCCGTAGCGGTGTCCGGTCAGCGGATCCGCTCGGGGTTCGAGTACACGGTCATCTTGCCGTTGCGCACGAACCCGCAGAGCGTGATTCCCGATGCTCGTGCAAGATCCACCGCCAGTGAGCTCGCCGCCGAGACGCTCGCGACCACTGGGACCCGGGCGGCCGAGGCTTTCTGCACTACCTCGTAGGAAGCGCGGCCGCTCACCACCAGCAACGCCGGATCCGACCCGGGAATCCTTCCCGAAAGCAAGAGCGCACCGACCACCTTGTCGACGGCGTTGTGCCGCCCGATGTCCTCGAAGGCGGAGAGCACGTTCCCTTCGGTGTCGTGGATGGCCGCGCCGTGGATTCCGCCGGTGCGGGCGAAATTGGGCTGGCGGGAGCGAAGCCCGTCCACCGCGTTCAGGATCGTCGCCGGCGCGATCGCCCCGCGCGCGACCGGCAGCGGCGTGCAGCGGGCGATCACGTCGTCGACGCTGCGCCGCCCGCAGACGCCACAGGCAGAAGTGGTCAGCGTTCCCCGGCGGGTGGCGGAGAGACGATCGATGTCCAGCGACACTCCTGGCCCGGGCACGACGTCGATGGTGTTCCCGTAGCCTTCCTGATCGGGACGCCCGCAATGCGAGACCCGCCCGACGTCGTCTCGCGAGGAGATCACGCCCTCGGCGAAGAGGAACCCGACCGCCAGCTCGCGGTCCGCCCCGGGCGTGCGCATGGTGATGGCGAGGGTTTCTCCCTGCGCGCGGATCTCCAGCGGCTCCTCGGCGACGACGTCGTCCTCGGCGGGGGCCTGCAACACCCCTTCCGCGACTCGCCGGACTTCTCTGCGCGCGACGCCCTTCACAGTTCCTTCAGTTTCAGGTTGCCTTCGTCATCGATCACGGCCTTGAACTGCACGCCGCACCAGTTGCAGACGACCTCGTCCTCGTTGCCGAACTCGTCGAACGGATTGTGCGCGCTACACGTCGGGCACTCGAACTCGGAGAACTTGCGGCGCCTGCCCAGCGTCCTTCCTGTCGGCTTTTCGTCTTCGTCATCCATGTCCGGGTCGCGGAAGCCGTCTTTAGGCGCCATTCCGTCAGTGTAACGCCAAACTGCTCAGCGCGAGACACGTTGCAGCCCGGCGCACCGCGCCACAGTTTCTCGCGCCATGCTCTGGGTGCTCGCTGCGCTGCAGATCTGGATCGCTGACGAATCGGACAAGGTGCGGCCCGATG
>VBKQ01000189.1 GCA_005879505.1 Deltaproteobacteria bacterium | reverse complement strand
CGAAGAGCGGAGCGCCTTTCCCGTCGACATCGCCGCGGACCGTGCGCAGGCCGTCTTCGTGGAGGCCTGCGTACCGCGTGGTGCTGGACCAGCGCACCTGACGGGCTCGGTCCGTCTCTCCTGGCGCGGCGGCAGCGCGGACGTGCCGGTGGAGGTCCGCGTCCGCGCGTTCGATCTGCCGGCCACGCCGGCGCTCGCCACCGCGTTCGGGTTCTCCGGGTACTCGGCCGCGAAGGGACACGGCCGCAACGTCGACGCTGCGCGCGAGCTGACCCGTGCCTACGACCTGATCGCCCTGCGCCGGGGCATCACCCTCTTCGGGGGGACCCAGGATCCTCCCGCCTTCAGCAAGCGGGGCGACGACGTCCGCATCGATTGGACGGGCTACGACGCCGAAGTGGCGCCGTTCCTCGACGGCACGGCGATTCCCGGAGGTGCACGCTGGACGGCGGTGGAGCTGCGGGAGCCCGCGGGCCTCACCCGGCCACAGCAGCGATCCTGGCGGCGGCAATGGCAGGACCACTTCCGCGAGCGCGGCTGGCTCGATCGGCTCTTCCGGTACGTCGAGGACGAGCCGGCGCCGGCGGCGTTCCCGCGCGTAGAGCAGAAGGCGCGAGAGCTGCATGAGGATGCGCCAGACGTACGCCGACTGGTGACGACGGCCTGGACCGAAGCGCTTGCAGACGTGAACCAGTGGACCCCACTGCTCAACTGCGTCGGCGAGAAGAACGCGACCTGCTCGCGCGCGGCGCCACGCGCGAGGTACGACCGCCTCTGGTGGTACCAGAGCTGCATGTCTCACGGCTGCAGCGTGGACGGAAAGCCGGTCCTCGACCCCGCGTTCCGCGGCTGGCCG
>VBKQ01000188.1 GCA_005879505.1 Deltaproteobacteria bacterium | reverse complement strand
ATCACACAGCGGTCCCTCGCGTGACATTCACTGATCCTGAAATCGCTTCGGTCGGGCTGTCGGAGGCTGTCGCGCGCGGGCGAGGCATCGATGTCGTCGTCGTCAGAACCGACCCGGCCGAGACCGCCCGAGGCTACATCCATGACTTTCACGGCGGCGCGCTCAAGCTGGTCGGCGACCGCAAGCGCGGGGTGCTGATCGGCGCGACCCTGGTCACTCCGCGCGCGGGCGAGATCGTGGGCGAGCTCGTGCTGGCGATCAAGCTGGGCACTCCGCTGAAGACGCTCGCCGACGTCATCCATCCTTTCCCAGCCTTCAACCGGGTGCTTGGGGCAAGCCTGGAAGAGCTCGCCGCGAAGGTAGCCTGAACGCCGGGCTCGCTACGCGCGGCGGGCTCTCCCTGCGTGGCGGAGTGTAGTCCGCTGCCGCCGCGCTTTTGCTAGACTGAGCACGATCAAGCGGATCCAAGGAGGCGATCATGAGCAGCACAGAGATGCGCAGTGAAGACGCAACCCAGAACCCGAAGGCTGGGATGGTCGATCTGAAGCTCGAGGTCGTCGTCCTTCCGGTGTCCGACGTCGAGCGCGCCAAGCGCTTCTACCAGAGGTTGGGGTGGCGCTTGGATGCCGATTTCGCCAGCGGTGACGACTGGCGGGTGGTGCAGCTGACACCTCCCGGCTCACCCTGCTCGATCCTGTTCGGCAAGGGAATCACGACCGCCGTGCCGGGCTCAGTTCAGGGAAATTTCCTCGTCGTCGATGACCTCGAGGCAGCACGCGCCGAGTTGATCCGACACGACGTCGACGCGAGTGAGGTGTTCCATTTCGCGGGCGGCCTCCATGTCGACGGGACCAATGGACGCGTGCCGGGCCCGGACCCGGAAGGTCACTCCTACCGCTCATGGGCCTCATTCAGTGATCCAGACGGCAACAGCTGGCTGCTGCAGGAGATCAAGACGCGGCTTCCCGGACGAGGATTCGGCATGGACGTCGCGACTCTGACCGAGCTTCTGCGAGAGGCAGAGAAGCGCCATGGCGAGTACGAACCGACCGCTCCGAAGCATCACTGGTCCGGGTGGTACGCCGCCTACATCGTCGCGCGCGAGCAGGGGAAGACTCCCGACGAGGCAGCCAAAGGTGCCGCGCTCCACATGGAAGGTACCCGCCGCTGAAGGCCGCGCGCCAGCCGATCGATGAGCCGCCGGCCGCTTGTGCGACCGCGCGCAGGGGTAGAGATTGGCGGAATGCGACCCGACATCGTTCCCGGCGCAGTGTTTCCCGACTACGAGCTTCCTGACCATCGCGGCAAGCACCGCACGCTCTCGGAATTGCAGGGAGGCGATCCGCTGGTGCTGGTGCTCTCCCGCGGAGGTTTCTGTCCGAGAGACCGGAGGCAACACGAAGGGCTTTTGCAACTCCACCGCGAGATGGAGGTGGGCTACTGCCGTCTCGTTACGATCTCGACCGACAACCTGCTCGAGACGAATGAGTTCCGCGCTGGCGTCGGCGCCCACTGGACGTTTCTCTCGGACCCAGACCAGGGCGGGAGGCTACACCAAGGGTGACGGAAGCTGGGTTATCTGACCTACGATCCAAAACGGGCGGACGCGAACCTCGACGAGGAACATCGTCCCATCCTTTCGGCGATGCGAAATCTCGAAGGCGGAGATCTCCCCGGCATCGAGTCGCGCGTCGATCCGTTGAATGAACGCTGCGTCCACGCCGGGGTCGAAGCTGGTTCGCGTCACACCAATCAATTCCTCACGAGTGTAGCGAAGGCTCTCGCAGGCCTGACGGTTCACCTCAACGACCCTTCCTTGCTCGTCCTGCACGAACAAGGCATCGGTCGCGTGGTCCACATAAGTCCGGAAGCGGGTCTCGGCTGCGCGCAGCTCTTCCTCGGTCCGTTTTGCGGTCCGTCACGTCTACCGCGGTGCCCACGTATTCAATGCCTTCCCTGGCATCATCGATCGGATTCCGACAGCCGATCTGATCGACCGGGCCCGAATCATCAAGGGCCCGGTCGACCGACGTTAGGCTTTAGCGACGACCCCCTGCAGCGCTTGCGCCATCTCCAAGTGGTGCTTCACCGTGGGCAGCAGGCTGTCGATCAGGTTCCGCAAGCCGGGATCGATTCCACGGTCGCGGGCGTCGACCAGCCCGTCGATGACCCTCTGATGGCCCTGAACCATGTCGCTGGCGAACTCGCGATCGAACGCTGCCCCGTCGAGCGAGCGCAGACCGGCAAGGGTCTTGGCATTCTCACGCCTCGCCACGTTCGCGTTCTCCCAGGTGAACGCCCACTCTCCGGTCGCCGAACCCAGGGCCTTCGACTCGCGCTCGTACTCGAGCCGTTGGTTGTCCACGTCCGTCAGATGGCGGCGCAGGCCATCGAGGTCGATCTTGTGCGCCTGTGCATAGGAATGGAGCTGCTCGTCCGCACTCTGATGATCGGTGATCATCTGGTCGGCGAAGTCCTTCACGTCCTGCGAGCTGCTCTTCGCCTTGGCCAGATTTGCTGCGGCGATCTCGTGCACGTTCGCCCGGTGGATGAACGAGACGATCCTCTCGTCCCGGTCGGTCGGACCGACTTGTTGCGCATGGACAGGCAGGGCGATGAGGACGATCCCTGCCGCCGCTTCCAAAACTCTCTGCTTCCAGTTCATGTCATGAACCTCCTTGGCGGCTCCCACGTGCAATTTGCCGTCCGGAATCGGCCCGGTCGTTTTCACGACAGCCGTCATGGAGGTTGATCGAGTTTCGACAGTAATGGCGCGATATCGTCGTTTCGCTGATCGCAATTGTCGAAGTACGAGGCCAGTGCGCCCGGACCCGGTTTCGGCAAACCATCGTCCGGGACTTCGGGCTGCGGACATGGCTGAGCTGCTGCAAGGCGGTCCTCACCGGCCGCCGCACGACGTTCCTCGAGCTGGTGTGGTGCGTATGAGGAGGTCGCCCAGACACGCCGGGTTGAGGGTGCGGCGTCAGGTCGACGTCAAGCGCGTGATCTTCGCCGTCGAGGGCACGCTCGACGAATTCGCGGCCCGCATGCTCGCTTGCTCCGTCGCGCAGGTGCCCGCCTCGATGACGGCAGTGATCGATCTGACCGAGGCGGCGCCGATCAGCGGCGGATCTCTCGCGGTCTTTGCGCGCATGTTCGCCGCAGGCCGGCGGGTCCGGCTGCTCGGCGTGGGCGAAGAGCATTACGGATTGCTCGCCCTCCGGGCGCTGGCGGCCTGAGCCTCGCCGATCTCCGCCTCCAACGCGTCGAGATCTCCATCGTCCGCGGTGCCATTCCTACTAAACTGCGCGTGCTCGGGACTGTTTCCGCTCGTTTCGCCGGCAGACCCTCTGGCGCGCTGCGGTGTCCGAGGGAGGAAAGGGAAGGAGGACGGATATGAAACGCAGCA
Source organism: Deltaproteobacteria bacterium (assembly GCA_005879505.1). GTDB lineage: Bacteria > Myxococcota > Myxococcia > Myxococcales > 40CM-4-68-19 > 40CM-4-68-19. The sequence goes on along the minus strand of VBKQ01000188.1, from coordinate 2,147 downwards.
TGTCGTATCATTCTGTTCCGGGTGCACGACTCATTGGCGCGGTTGCAAGGCGGATCGCCGACTGGTCGTTACCGTTGATCCTCGCTGTCGCGTGGATGATCGCGGTGGCGTATACGCTGGCCATCCTGATCGGAGGCACGTCGCCAGTCCAGCCTGGTCGGACGACGGCGTCCTCGCGGCAGCCATTAGCCGCCGTGCACTCGATTGCGGCGCGGCAGCCAAAGTCCGGAGGATCGTGACGCGCTCAGCGACATGACGATGGACGCCCAGGATCGCGGCGGTGATTGCGACCGTAGCGACCGAGCTCGGCTCCACGCGGATCTGCGGGTACCTCTCCCGCAACTCTGGCCTGGCAAAGTTCCCTGCGAGCGGACTACATTCCATCGCGCAGGGAGGAATCGAACCATGAGCCAGACATTGACGCACCAGCCGCTCTCCGCCATCCGGGTCGAGGAGCGGGAGTGGGAGACGCTGCGCTGGCCCGGGCAGTGGAGCAAGATGCTGTTCCACCCGCGCGCGGAGGCACCAACGGAGCCGAACGCCGGGCTGGTGCGCTACGACCCCGGCTCTCATCACCCGCTTCATAAGCACGACTTCGCGCAGGTCTGGTACATCCTCGAGGGCACTTTCACCATCGGCGAGGCGACATACGGCCCCGGCACGATGCTCTATTACCCCGACCCCCATTTCGAGCCGCCGCTGATCACCGAGACCGGCGGGCTCATGCTCTTCGTCCAGTACCAGGGGCCGACCACCGGGGGGCGCCCCGTTTACGACGGCCGTTTCAACTTGACCGCGCGGCGGCCGATCGGCGAGGAGAACGTCGAGCGCTGATCAGGGCCGTATGGATTTCTGTCGCGGGTGCGAGAATCAAGGACGTACGTCCAACTGTTCGTGATCGAGAGTGGTGCTCGGTCCCGAGCACCACCTCTCTCAGCGTTAACCGCGTGCGAGAATCGCAGCTGCTTATCGTTGCGGAGAACCGGCCTAAACCATGACCGTGTCGTGGCCGGCACCCGCTCTTATACAGCCCGCCTCGCCTGCCGCGCCGAGGGGAACTGGAACTGCACTGATCCCCGGCTGCAGCTCGCCGGCCTCGCCGTTGAACCAGGGCGTTACATGGACCTGAAGCTTGCTATGACTCCAGGGCGCCTACTGCTTTCCCGACGTGTGAGTGACCGCATTGAACGCGTTCACCTGACCGTCTCCGTACCAGGAGTTGTAGCCAGGGCCACCCTGACAGGCCGTGAAGGCGCCGCTCTCCGTGCCGACGCCGAAGAAGCTCTCGTACGTCGGCGGAAGGAAGACGGGGCACGGCTGCGGGTCTGCCGTCTGATCGAGATACGCCTTCACCCGCTCGGGGCTCATCTTTCCGTTCTGCGGATTATTGGTGTTGCCGAATTGGCTGACGATCAAGGCAGCAACGCCCGCGACGTGTGGTGACGCCATCGAGGTGCCCTGCAGGTAGCAGTAGACGACCGTCGGTTCGTTCGGATCGGAGGAGTGCTCCTTCACGCTGCGCGTGCACGGGATGGTCGGCGGCCAGGTGGAGAGCACGCGTCCGTTCACCGCCTCCGGCGTGCGGCCGAAGATCGAGTCTCCGCCCGGCGCCGTCACCTGCGTCACGCCTACGCCGACGTTCGAGTAGAAGGACTTCAGATATCCGCCGATCCGGTTACCGTTCGAATCGGTCTGCCGCGCGTTGCCGACCGCGGTGACCCCGATCACCCGCGGGATCTCCACGGGAATGACGACGCATGCGTTCGTCACCTCCCGCGTCACCGGAGTCGTGTTGTCCGGGCTCGTTGCATCGATTGTCGGGTGCGCGAGGTCCTCGCTCTCGTTGCCCATCGCCGCCACGACGGTGACACCGTTCTGCTGCGCATACTGGATCGCGCGCTGCTCCGCCTTCCAGATGGCGTGCTGGACGGGGTCGTTGCGGCAGTTGAAGAGGAACGGATCGGCGAAGTAGCTGTTGTTCGTCACGTCGACGTGATGCGTCGCCGCCCACATGAAGGCACAGACCACTGCCTCGGGGAAAAAGAAGCCGGCCGCATCGCCCGCCTTGATGGCCGCGATGTGGACATTCGGCGCGACGCCGACGATGCCGAATCCGTTCGCGCCTGCCGCGATCGTCCCCGCCGTAT
>VBKQ01000187.1 GCA_005879505.1 Deltaproteobacteria bacterium | reverse complement strand
CGGCTGTGCGCCGATGTCGCGCGGCTCGTCATCGGCGCCGAAAACCGTCCCGCTTCCCGGCGCGAACGCGAACAGGGGCGCGCCGAGAGCACGCAATTCGGCACGGAAGGCTTCCTGGAAGCGCGGCTCCTTCGCGCAGAATGCCAGCAGACAGGGTCTGTTCGGCAGCTCCATTCCCCGACGGCAGCACGTGCGAGCGGCGGGCGCATCCGTCTCTCGTCGCGAACGTTCAGGCCCTTTCTATCTTGCTCTCCGGATCGAGGCGGAGCCCGTCGCCCCGCCGTTCAGTCCCGTGCAATCGGACGCGATCACCGCGGCGGAGCTCGTCGAACGGAGTGTTCCGCGGGCGGCGATCGCGATCGAGGCGAACCAGCGGCAACCTTCCCTCCGGGCCGCAGATCCACACCCGCTTCTTGCCTTTCTCGGCAGGCGGCACCCCGACCACCCGCCACAGATCGCGCTCGGACCCGGGAGCGGCGCGTCCGAGGACGAGCGGCGCGAAGGAGAGCATCTCGTCGGCGCGCAGCCCCGTCGCCTCGGCGAGCTGGCGGAAGAATGGCGGAGGATGCCAGCGCACCTCGGCGGTGCACCAGTCCCTCGCCGAAGCGAGCGCAGGACATGGCGCCTGCGTGAAGCAGGGAGCCAGCGCGAACCAGCCCTCGCGCAGCAGCGCGTCCCGGAGCGAGAGGAGGGCTCGGCCGGTCTCGCGCAGCGCGGGCTCGACGATTGCAACCGTGCCTTGCAGGCCCCGGACGAGTGCCAGGGGATCGGGTAGCTCGGAAAGGACGTTGGCCGCGAGGGTCAAATCGAACCCCTCGCGAGGCAGCACGCGGGTCGTGCGCTCGATCCCGAGCGCGCGTGCTTCCGCGAGCGCCGCCTCGCTCGCGTCGAAGCAGGTCGCCTCCCCGCCGAGAAGGTCGATCGCCGCGATCGCCGCGGGAGCGGGGCCGGACCCGACGTCGAGAATGCGAGGCCGGCGCGGCAAGGAGACCATGCCCAGCGTCGCCTGGACCTTGAGATACGTCTGTGGCCACCACCAGAGCAGATACGCGCCCAGGTTCCGGCCTGCGTACGTATCAGGCCGCGCCAGCGCGCGATCTCCAACCAACCCTTCGTGCAGCTCGAGCACCGCGCGCGCGGCGGGCCGGATCTCTGCCGCGGCGGCGCCTCGCAGGCGATGCGCGTCCCCGTCACCGGGTGCGTGAACTCCAGCCGCGCCGCATGCAGGCCCTGGCGCCCGAGCGCGGCCGCCGCCCGCCGAATCGCGGGCGGCGCCGACGGACCCTCGCGGCGCGTCCCGCCGTAGAGCGCGTCGCAGAAGAGCGGCCAGCCGCGGTCGGCGAGGTGCGCCCGGATCTGGTGGGTGCGTCCGGTGAGCAGCTCGACGTCGAGCAGCGCTGCGCCTTCCGCGCGGGCGAGCAGGGAAAAACGGGTGATCGCGCGTTTGCCTCCTCGCACGCGCGAGGAAAACCGCTTCCGGTCGACGGGGTGCCGGCCATGGAACGTGTCCAGCTCGGCCCGATCGGGCGGAGATCCGTGCACCAGCGCCCGATAGCGCTTCTCCACGTCGCGAGCCTTGAACGCCGCTTGCAGCGAGCGGAGCACCGGTTCCGTCTTCGCCACCACCAGGCAACCCGAGGTGTCCTTGTCCAGCCGGTGCACGATTCCTGGCCGCAGCTCGCCGCCGACGCCGCGCAGATCGCGGACTTGATGGAGGAGTCCGTGCACGATGGTGGTCGCCTCGCCGCCCGCGCCGGGATGAACGGCGAGCCCGGCGGGCTTGTCGATCACGACCAGGTGCTCGTCGTCGTAGAGCACCGGCAGGTCGAGCCGGACAGGTTCGAGCCGGGCCGGAGCGATCTCCGGCAGCCGGACGCGAACCACGGCACCGGCGCGCGGCCGATCCGCCGCCGCTGCCGGCCTCCCGTCCACGTCGACCAGGTCCGCGGCGATGAGCTGCTGCACGCGCGCGCGGGAGAGGTCCGGGAACTGCGACGCCGCGAGCTTGTCCAGCCGTTCGCCACCGCGCGCCACTTCGAAGCTGCGCTCTTCCGCGATTCGCGGCGGCGGCCGCTTCTGCCGATCGCGCTCGCGCTGCTTGCGCGAAGGACGTCCGCGCGGGCTCACCAGATCTTCGACTTGATGTGTCCCTTGCGCGCGAGGATCACGTCCACCAGCGCCCGATCGAAGAAGTTCGTGGTCCCGCGGATCTTCGCATCGACCCGGCTCTCGTAGTGGGCGCGCCCTTCCGCGATCTCGTCCTGTAGGACGGAGAAGAAGCTGTCGTTCTCGATGCCTTCTTTGATCTTCGCCTCGTTGTAGAGGGAGAGGTCGGAGGCGATGGCCCGGGCGAGACGGTTCGCGGCCTCGGGAGTGTCGATCAGGGCGGCCATGCGAGGAATCTACCCTACCCGTCGTTTTCCTGAAGTTCCGTGTTCCAGTACGCCATGTCGGTCAGCGAGAGGAACGGCAACCATTGCTGATAGAACGCCCCGGTTCGCGGCGGTCCGCGGAAGAAGGGCGTCCAGCGCGGCCGGATGGGATGGCGCAGGAGCCTCATGTGACACTCGTCGGGTGTGCGTCCGCCCTTCTTGAGATTACACGGCACGCAGGAACAGACGACGTTTTCCCAGTTCGTCACCCCGCCCCTGCTGCGCGGGATCACGTGATCGAGGTTGAGCTCGGCTCGCGCCGGCTTGCGTCCGCAGTACTGGCAAGTGTTGCGGTCGCGGGCGTAGATGTTCAACCGGCTGAAGCGGACGCGCGCGCGAGGCAGGTGGTCGTAGGCCTGTAGAAGGATCACCCTGGGAATGCGGATCCGCTTGCGCGTGGTGCCGATGGACTCTTCATGGACCGCCGCGGCCAGCTCCGCCCAGCTCTCGAAATCGAACGTCTGGTACTGCTCGTCGACTGCCTTCGCCGCGCCGCGGTAAAGAAGGATCAGCGCCCGGCGCACGGATGTGACGTGCACGGGCTGGTAAAGGCGGTTGAGGACCAGAACGCTCGTCGAAAGCAATCACACCTCCAGATCCAGCGGGTCACCAGTACTGTGCGCGGGCCCCGGGCCGCCTTCCGCGGCTGAAGTTAGTTTATCGTCTTTCTGCGCGGTTGCACGCACGGCTGCTTGCGCGACCGCGTCCGCGAGCTCTCCGACATCGGACACGCATCGGACGTCGAGCACCACCCGTCCGTCGCGAACAAGTGCGATGACGGGCGGATCGCCAGCGCGGAGGGCAGCGAGCAGCGGTGCCGGAGCATCTTCGAGCGCTACCCCGGCGCCCTCCAGCTTCCGCAGGGGAAGCGAGCCCCCGCCCACCTGCCCCTCGGATTCGACGACGCTGCAGGCGATGCCCTTCTGTTGAAGCAGCAGCGCGGCGCGCGTCGCGCGCTGGCGCAATTCCGAAGGTGATGTCTTGAGACCCTGCAGCGCGGGAAGCTCGTCGGCCCGGCCGTCGCGGTACAGCCGCAGCGTCGCTTCGAGCGCGGCGAGCAGCATGCGATCGGCCCGCAGGGCCCGGCTCAACGGGTGCTTGCGGCAACGCTCGATGAGCTCGCGCCTCCCGAGCAAGATGCCCGCTTGCGGACCGCCCAGGAGCTTGTCGCCTGAGATGAGCACCACGTCGCTGCCTTCCTTCAGGCTCTGGGCCGCCGTGAATTCACCGAGCGCCGGATCGAGCGCGCCGCTCCCGAGATCGTGGAGCAAGAGCACCTTCTTCTCCCTGGCGAGCGCTGCCAGCTCGCCGATGGAGGGCGTTTCCGTGAAACCGACCAGGGCGAAGTTCGACCGGTGCACGCGGAGGATCATCGCGCCCGGATTCGCTTCCAGCGCAGCAGCGTAGTCGCCGGCACGCGTGCGGTTGGTGGTGCCCACTTCGATCAACCGGCATCCCGATTGCGCGAGGATCTCCGGCACGCGGAACCCGCCGCCGATCTCGACCAGCTCGCCGCGGCTGACGATCGCCGCGCCGCCCCTGGCCAGGGCAGCGAGTGCCAGCATCGTCGCGCCGGCGCAGTTGTTGACCACGTGGGCGGCCTCCGCGCCGAAGAGCTCACGCAGGGCCGGCTCGAGGTGCGCGCTGCGCTGGCCGCGGCGGCCAGTGCCCAGGTCGATCTCCAGATTCGAGTACCCGGAGGCGATCTCCGCCACCCGCCGGACGGCCTCCGGGTGGAGCGGGGCCCGGCCGAGATTGGTATGCAACACCACACCGGTGGCATTGATCACCCGGCGCAGGCGCGGCTTCGCCTCGGATGCGCCGAGCTCCAGCACGCGCGCATCGGGCACCGGCTCGTCATCGAGGTCATCGCCGCCCTGCAGCCTCGCCCGCGATTCGGCGATGGCGGCGCGGACGGCAGCCTTGGCCGCGGCCCGGCCCACCCGCTCCGCCAGCGCGCGAATCGCGGGTCGCGCGAGGACTTCGTCGACGGACGGAAGGCTGCGCAAACGTTCGTTCACAGGAAGAAGACTAAACTCGGTTCCTCTCCCTGCCAAATCTCTGCAAAGGTGTGGGCATGCGGCGAACCACGCTCGTCCTGCTCTGCCTCGGGTGTACCTCGGCCAAAGGTATCGAGATCACTGCCGAGGACCGGCGGCTCCACCTAGATGCCGTCGTCGTCGATGCGCACTGCGACATCGCCCAGGCGATGTTCCATGAGGGCTACGACCTCCTCGCCCGCCACCGCACGCAGCACGTGGATCTGCCCCGCCTGCAGGAAGGGGGCGTGGACGCCGAGGTATTCGCGATCGCCGTGCATCCGGAGTCCGTCGACCTGACCCAGTTCTTTCCCACCGCCATGCGCCAGATCGATCTGCTGCAGCAGGTCACCCGCAAGAGCGGAGGTGCCCTGCAGATCGCGCGCAACGCGGACGAAGTCCCCGACAACGCGGACAAGGGCGTCACCTCGATGATCCTCGCCGTCGAAGGCGGCCATCTGCTCCTGCCGGGGACGGAGGACGAGCAACTCGCGCACCTCAAGGCCTTCGCCGACCGCGGGGTGCGCTCTCTCACGCTGGCATGGTCGTCCTCCAGCCCGATCGGAGGATCCACGGCGGAGGACGCGAAGACGGGGCTCACCCCGTTCGGAAAGCGCGTGCTCGCCGAGATGGAGCGGCTCGGCATCGTCGCCGACCTCTCGCACGGCAGCGATGCGCTGTTCTGGGACGTGATCGCCGCGGCGACGAGGCCGATCCTCCTTACGCATTCGGCGGCGCGGGCGCTCTCGAATCATCCGCGCAACGCCAGCGACGAGATGCTGCAGGCCGTGGCGCGCAACGGCGGAGCAGTGTGCGTCGATTTCTCCCGCACCTTCCTCGACGACCGGTTCCGGCGCGCCACGCAGGCGCTGCTGCAGAAGACCAAGGGGATGCGCGCCTCCGAGAAGATGGAGCTCTACCGGCGCGAGAACCTTCCCGAGGTGCGGCTGGATACGCTCGTCGACCACATCGAGCACGTGGCGCGGGTCGCCGGAAACGACCACGTCTGCCTCGGCAGCGATTTCGACGATGCCCCGATGATGCCGGTCGGACTGGAGGACGCCTCGAAGTACCCCGCGATCACGGCGGCTCTGCGCGCGCGGGGCTGGGCTCCGCGAAACATCCGCAAGGTCCTCGGCGAGAACCTGCTCCGCGTGCTGGCCGCGAGCGAAGGAAGATGAACGGAGCTACCTCGCTGCCAGCGTCTGCCCGAGCGCCGGCATCCGGCCATTCGAGTAGAGGAACTGGTACGCGGCGAAGCTGCGCAGGCAGCGCTTCACGTACCCGCGCGTCTCGTCCAGCGGAATCTCCTCGACGAACGCGTCCAGCGGCAGCGACCCGCGGACCTTGAGCCATCCGGCGACCGCGCCCGGCCCCGCATTGTAGGAGGCCAGCGCCAGCGCCGGATGCTGGAAGCGCGCGTACAGCTCGCCCAGATAGGTCCCGCCGATCCGGATGTTCATGTCCGGCTCGAGCAGCCGTGCCGTCTGATAGCCCTGTAGCCTCAGCTTGCGCGCGAGCATCCGAGCCGTCGACGGCATCACCTGGGTGAGCCCCAGCGCTCCGGTCGGCGACAGCGCGCGGGGATCGAGCGCGCTCTCCTCGCGCATCAGCGCTTGCAGCAGGTCAGGTGGCACGGCCGCTCCCTGCGAAACGCGGGCGATCTGCTCGCGGAAAGCCAGCGGGTACGCCAGCGCAGCGGCCCGCAGCGCCAGGGCCGACGCAGGCCGGCGGAGCAGGCCGCGCAGCTCGGTGCGGACGATGGCGTGCGCGCTGCGCAGATCCCCGGCGCGCGAGTACAGCTCGGCGATCAAGGTGAGCGGCTCGTGCCCCACCTCTCCGCCGGAACGGGCCGCGGACCGATCTACGGCGGAGATCTCGCGCGCCGCTTCGGTCTTCAGCCCCAGGCGGAGCAGCTCGATGGCCGCGAGGAGGTGCGGGTCGCGTCCCAGGGCGCCCGCGTGCAAGCTGCGTGGCGCCGGCGTCTGGACGAGCCGGTCCTGCGCCTGCTCGATGGCCTGCGTCCGCTCCGGGTCGAGCTCCGCCAGCCGGCCGTGCGCGAGCAGACCGTAGTAGGTCAGGGGGCGGCCTTCCGCGAGCCAGGCCAGGTCGGTGCGGGCGACTTCTCGGGCAGCGGCGCGAGCGAGCTCGCTTTCGCCCTCCAGCGGCTCGAGCAGCGACCGCGCGCGCCAGTATCGAGCCCGCTCCTCTTCATAGCCGTCCGAATCGGGACTGGCGGCCAGCTGGTCCAGCCAGACCAGCCCTTCCCGCGGCCTTCCCTCGCTCCATTGCGACCAGAAGAGCCTGAAGAGCGCATCGCTGCGCAGGTCGCTGCTCGGGAACCGGTTGACCAGGTCCTGCAGCAGCGCCCGCTCTTTGTCGAGCTCGCCATTGCGACGGGCGGCGACCCCCTGGTTGTAGACGGCATCGTCGGCGAGCGTCGACTGCGGATACTTGCGGGCGAGAGCCTCCCACAAGGGGCCCGCCGTCGGCCTGCCGCTGATGGTCTCGAGCTGCGCCAGCACGTACAGCGCCCGCGATCGCAGGTCGGGCTCCGCGCAGCGGAGCACCACCTGGGCGAGCGCAGTGCGCGCGCGCGAATACTCACGCTCCTTGCGGAATGCCCGTCCCTCGTCGAGCTTCACCCGGCAAGCGAGCGGATCGCCCGGCTCCGCCGGCGTGAGGTCGACGTCCTCCGGTGTCGGCTGGTGCTGCTCGGGGAACGCGCCCAGCGCTCCGAGAGCCGCCTTCAAGAACCCTCCCGGGCTCCGGTCGCCGGGACAGCCTCCGAGGCAGAGGGAGGGGACCATGACTCGCGCAAGCTGGTCGAGCGCCTCGCGGTTGCGATGCGCGTCGAGCAGCATCTCCCCCCGCCGGACCAGCAGGACCTGGTCGATATGCCCGCCGGGACCGAGTTGCCGCTCGCGATCGCGGGCGGTATCGGCGGCGGCGGACAGCGGGTGCTCGATCCAGGCGGCGCGCCAGTGGCTGCGCGCTTTCTCCTTCGCCCCCGCAGCAAGTTGCGCGTCGCCCGCGATCAGGTGCGCGGCCGCGACGTCCGCCCGGATCTGTCCGCTGAGAATCGGCTGGAGGATCTCCTCGGCCCGCGCGGCAGTGCGGGGGCCTGCGACGCGCAGGTCCATAATCTGACGCGCGCGCTCGAGAAGCACCTGGTCCGCATCCACGTACCGCAGCGACACCTGCGCGAGCAGCCTTTCCGCGGCTACTGCCCTTCCCTGGTCGATGGCGCAGAGCGCCGCCATGTGCAGCGCTCGATCCGCGAGCGGACCACCCTGCAGCGCGATCTGTTCGAACAGCGCCCGCGCCGCCTTCGGATGCTCCGCCGCTTTCAGCGCCAGCGCCTTGAGCCATCGGGTCGGCGCATCGGCGGGCCGGCGGGGAAGGAACCGCAGGGCGTGCTCCGCTCGCCCAGCCTGCAATTCGCTGAGCGCGGACTTCAGGGCGGAAGTGGTGAAGTACGGCGCCAGCTCGGCTTCGCCGATCGCGGGGCCACGTTCCACGGCCTCGACCTCAGGATCGCCGGCGAGCGGATCGGGGGGTGCAGGAACCCACGCGACGCACAGCGCCACGGTGGCGAAAGTGAGGAGGCGGGGGGTCATCGAAGGGCTCGGTCGCTCAGTGCAATGTGGCACTCGGGGGCGCTGGCGTCCAGTCGTCGAACCGGTGGAGGGACATCCGTCATTCCGGGCAGTTCCCTGGCGCTCCACCGTGTTACCCTCCGCTTCCGTGGATGCCAGGACACAGAGCGCGTTGCTTGCCGCGATCATCTGCCTGGCGCTTGCCTTGGCGATGCTGCTGCGCCCCGGGCGGACGCGCCTGTGGACGGCGTTCGCACTGCTCAATTTTGCCCTCCTCGCCTACCAGATCGGTGACTTTCTCTACGGCATTTTCGGCGCCACCCGGACATGGCCGCTGCGGGTATCGGTGGGCGCCGCCGGATTCATCCCGGTCGCGGTACTCGCCTTCATCATTGAATTTCAAGGGGAATCCGCCGGACGCGTGGTCGGCTTGCGGCGCTTCGCCACGGCGACGGCGCTGGCCACCGTGGCGGTGGCGGTCTCGCCGCTGGCGCTGATGCCTCCGGCGCGCATCACCGCTTCCGGAGTGGTGTTCGTCCAGCTGACAGCAGCGGTCAGCCTCCTCTACGCCCGGATGCGGCGGGCAGCCTCGCGCACGGAGCGGGCGCGACTGTTCTACCTGTGGGTCGGCGCCGCGCTCTGCGTGGGGCTTACTTTCGGCGAGCTCCTCATCCGCCTCGCCGGATGGCCGCCGCCGCCGTTCGCCAACGTGGCGATGACCATCTACCTGTACTTCCTTTCCCAGACCATCCAGCGGCACCGCCTGCTCGACCTCAATGAGCTCCTGGGAAAGATCGTCGTGCTGGCCTCCGTCGGCGTGGTGCTGACCCTGATCTACGGCGTTCTCGTGCGCTGGACCGGCACCACGGGGTTGTTCCTCTTCAATACGATGGTGGCGTCCTTCGTCATCCTCATCCTCTTCGAGCCGCTGAAGACGAAGGTGGAGGAGAAGGTGCTCTCCATCTTCTTCGCCGAGCGGTTCCAGTTCGTGCAGGCCCTCGCGGCGCTGCGACAGCGCATGGCCGGCATCATCGACGTCCGCGAGCTGGCGCAGGTGGTCCTCGACGGGTTCTACGAGACGAGGCGTGTGACGCACGCATCGATCTACCTCCTCGCCGACGACGGCCTCGGTTTCCGACGCCTGGACTATCGGGGCCCGGCGCCGACGCCGTACATCGACGCGGCCACGGTGCGCGCGCTGGTCCAGAGCGCCCAGGGCGGTCAGAAGGCGCAACTGGTAGAGCTGGTGGAGCGGCGCCTCGCCGAGGTCCGGCAGCTCTTGCCGGAATCGGAGACCGAGTCCAGCGCTTTGTCCGAGGAACGCGCGCGCCTCTCGGAGATCGGCGCCGCGATGGCGGCGATGCGCGCCGGGGTGACCATTCCGCTGGTCGCCTCGCAGCGCGTGGTCGGCTTCCTCTGCGTCCTCGACGACCGGGTCCCGGAGGCCTTTGCCTCCGACGAGCTGGCGGCGATGCTGGACATCGGCGAGCAGGCAGCGATCACCATCGAGAACAGCCGGCTCTACGAGAAGATGAAAGAGCGCGATCGCCTCGCCGCGCTCGGCGAGATGGCCGCCGGCCTGGCGCACGAGATCCGCAATCCGCTCGGCGCCATCAAGGGAGCCGCGCAATATCTCGACCCCGCTCAGTTGCAGGGCGCCGATGGCGAGATCCTGCAGATCATCGTCGAGGAGGTGAACCGCCTCGACGGCGTGGTGGCGCAGTTCCTCGACTACTCCCGGCCGTTCCCGAACGCCGCGTCGGGGAAGTTCCAGAGCACCGACCTGAACGACGTGCTCTGGAAGACGATGAAGCTGATCGAGAGCAGCATGCCCCTGAACGTGGTCCTGGAGCTCGATCTGACTCCGGACCTGCCCCCGATCCACGCCGACGCGGAGCAGATCAAGCAGGTGTTCATCAACCTGGCGCTGAACGCCGTCCAGGCGATGCCGGACGGGGGCCGCCTCACGGTCCGCACGCGCAGGCCGCACGCGCCGATCGAGCTCGGCCTCTCCGAGCACACTCCTCGGTATTCGGCCGATCAGATCGAGGTCCGATTCGCGGACACCGGCGCGGGCATTCCGGAAGAGGCGCTCGACCGGATCTTCATTCCCTTCTACACCACGAAGACCAAGGGTACCGGCCTCGGGTTGGCGATCTCCCAGCGCATCGTGAAGGGGCACGGCGGCACCATCGAGGTGCAGAGCCGGGTCGGCGAGGGGACCGAGTTCATCCTCCGCTTCCCTTCAGCGAGCGCGCTGGACACCGCGGGTCGCCTGGGGATGGTGCAGACGCCCCTCGCCATCGGACCCGTCAGCGCCGCGCCGAAGAAGGTGCCGGCCTAGCACTTGCCCCGCCAGGGGCAAGCTCAAGAGCATCAGCCCGAATCCTGATCGAGCAGAGCCCACCCTCGCCGCCGCGCCACCTCCGAAAGCGGCGACCCCGACCTGGGCGCTACCACCACCGCGACCTGCGCAGCTTCCAGCATCACCAGGTCTCCGGTCAGCGAGTCGCCGCAGGCGAGCGCGATCGGGCCAGACTCGCGCAGAGCCGCGATCTTCCCCTCGGCATAGGTGATCGGCCGGACCACCTCCGTCGTGAACCGCCCATCCCGCACGATCACTTCGATCCCACGGCACCGCTCCCCCGCGAATCCGGCGAGCGGCGCCGCCGCGACCACGATGGGCAGCGCGCTGGCGGAGACGACCATCGGCAGGAGCCCGGCAACCTCGCACAGCTCGCGCAGCCGCACGACATCGCCGACCAGCCGGGGCGGAACCCACGCCGCGGCGAACCGCCGCGCCTCCGCCTCGACGCGGCGCACCTCCAGCCCGGCCTGCAGCTGCGCGGCATACGCATAGCCGGTCGCGCGATCGCGATCGACGGCGCGCTCGTATGCTTCATATGGATCGCTGCCGTCCGGAAGCTGCACCCAGCCGAGGGATACGAGATGCCGGAGGAAGGCCTCGCCGGCATCCTCGCGCCATAGCGTCCCGTCGGCGTCGAAGAGCGCCATCGCTCCGGGAAACTCGCGCCCGGCGGCGCGCACGCGCTCCGCGAGCGCGTCCGGAATCACTCCCCACACCGCTTCATGGCACGCGTGAACGCGGCGCGGTGCTCCGACCTCTCGCGGGCCACCTGATCGCGCACCTCCGTGCACCCGCCCTGCCTGCGTGCGAGAACGTCCGCGGCCTCCGCGCGCATCCCCGCGCTCCTCGCGCTCCGCAAGACCGGCCGCAGCTCGCTGATGGCGCGCGACGGCGGCAGCACCTGTCCGGCGCCGTGCATCGCAGCAATCCGCACGACCACCGGCTGCCGCTCGTCCTTCGCGATCGTTCCCACGAGCCGCGAAGCGCGGTCCGGAGCGGCGGCGACCAGCCCGTTCACCGCCTTGGCCCGGCGCGACGGAAGCTCCGTCTCGTCGGCGATGACCGCCTCGAGAAGAGGGGACGCCGGTGGTCCGAGGGCCTTCCAGTCCGCGGGGGGCACCGGTCTGTCCAACGCGTTGAGATATGCGTCCACGCGTTCCCGCAACTCCGCGTCGCTGAGTTGCTGCTGCACGGGCTGCTCCCCGGACGGACCACTGCGCGGTGCCCTCGGGACCGCGATCAGCGCTGCGATCAGAACGACGAGCACGGCAACTGCTCGCCAGCATGTTCGGCGGGTTCGACGTGCCACACCTCGGACGATCCGCCGTGCTGGCGCACGTCGAGCACGGACACTTCGGCGTGTCCGTGATCGGATCGAAAATGTCCCCTTCCCGCTCCGTGGTGTGAAAGAGGCCGAGGAAGTGCCCGGTCTCGTGCGCGGCGACGTATGCCACCGAGTCTGCTCCGCAGTTGACGTTCAATCCCCCCGTGCAATACGAGGTGCGCGCGTAGAGATCCGCGATAGAGACCACGGCACCGCTCTGGACGGTGCCGTCGAAAGACGATGGGCCGGGAATGGTGCCGTCGACGCCCACGACATAGAAGGAGCCGTTGGAATCCGACGACTGCAATCCCTGGACGAGGAACAGGTTCATCACATTGCCGCCGTTCGCGCTGGAAAGCGTGAACATCTGGTTCATCTCTTCGCAAGGCCCGGTGTT
>VBKQ01000186.1 GCA_005879505.1 Deltaproteobacteria bacterium | reverse complement strand
TTTCTGCCCTTCCACTGACGCCGGGTTGAAGCGGCCTGGCGCGAAGAAGATGTGGTCCTTCACCGTGACGGCCTCGGCGTTGAACCGCCGCGTCACCTCGGCGGCGCCGAGGCCCGTATGGATGCGCACGGCGGAGAAGTCGCCGCCGAGGAAGGACTGCATCTTCGAGAGCGTGGCGACGTCGAGCCGGCGCGGCTCGTCGAAGGGCGAGCCGAGCCGGACCTTCTCGGGCGAGAGCCTGCCGTCAGTCCCATCGCCGTGCTTCGAGGACTTGAAGAGGCTCACGAGCGCGCCGAAGCGTGCCTGCCCTGCCTTGCCGAAGATGCCGGCCGCTGCGTTGGCGCCGTGCTCCACCTCGTCCGCGACGTGCTTTCCTTCGCCCATCCAGTGATCGGCCTTCTTCAACCCGCCGTGGACGGTCCTCGCCTCCTCGTCTACGCGGCCGGCGGCTCCGCCGATCTTGCCGGCGTAACCGGCGAGGGTGTGGAGCCCCATTCCTTCCAGGAACGACTCGGTCTTCCCCGCGACGCTCTGCACCTTGCCAGCCGCGCCCTCGAGCCGCGAGAGCCCGTGCATGCCGATCTCGGCGTAGTGCATGCCCTTGCCGAGCAGCGTCGAGCCCTTCTTCGCCCAGCCGGCGATCCGCTCGGCGAATCCTTCCAGGCGGTCGAATACCCTGGCGAAGAAGCCGCCTCTCTTCGGACGCGACCCGCGCTGCTCCTGGGGCGCGTGATCGCCGCCCCGGTGCCGCCGGGGGTGGACGACGGTTGCGCCTTCCGCGGGAATGAAAGCGCCGAAGACCTCGGAAAAGAGCATCACCCCTTCGCCAGAGCCGATCCACGTGTCCAACGCGGCCGCGTCGACGTCCTGGAAGTCGACGACCCGGACGTCGCCGCGCGCCGGCCCGCGGTCGGCATGGATCCTTCCGTCCTCGCCGTCGAGGATGCCGTCGATCAGATCACCGACCGGGTCGTGGTGCTTCTGAGCGCGCGTGGGGGACCCGCCCGGCTGCGCGCGATCGCCCTTCGCTTCGCCGGCCACCCCGGCGTCGAGGTCGAGGCCCTGCAACCCGCGAATGAACTGGAGCAGGTGCGCGCGGATCTCCAAGTAGTGCTTGCGCGCGCCCGCCGCCTGTTTCGACAGCTGGGGATCGTGCGCAGCGGCTTGCACCGCCCGCGTCACCTCGAGCCGGGTCTGCTCGCTCATCGCGCGCAGCGCCTGCACCCGGTCACCCGCTTCCTTCGTGCGCCCGGCGTGCATCAGCCGCTCGATCTGCTTGACCGCCGCGCTGACCTGCTTGCCGAAGGCGGTGACCCAGTGGAACGCGTTCTGGACGGCCTGCTCCGGGCTCGCCTCCGGAGGTGCCCTGCCATGATCGCCGCCGGAGGACCCCTTGCCTGGGTCCCAGCCGTGGACGGCGAGGTGAGCGTCGTACCCGACTTGCCGATCCTCGCGCGGCACATGCTCGAGCCCGCCTCTCGGCGGGCGGTGCTCGGTGTGGGCGTGCACCCCATCCGGCGGTCTCTTCCCGTGCACCTTCTCGAGATGTCTCGCGTGATGTCCTTGGGCCGCCTCCAGCCCCAGATGGAAGATCTGGTGGCCCTTGTGCAGGAACTTCTCTCCGGTCTGCGCGACATGCAGCGCCTGGTGGAGCTTCTCGTGCCCCTTTCCAGCGCCCTCACCGACCTGGTGCGCGAGGTGGCCGAGCGCCGAGTCGTCGCCGAGCATGTCGCCCACCTGGTCGGCGACCGCGGCGAGTTTCTCCAGACCCGAGTCGACCTTCTTGCCCGCCGCGACGCCCTTGTTCAGCGCCGTCTCGACCTTCGTCAGCCCCGAATCGATCCGCCTGCCAGCCCTGATGGCCTTCCTCTTGTACTTCTCGATGGCCCGCAGGCCGTGCTGGATCGACTTCGTCGGGTCGTGTTTGTGCGGGGCCGCCGCGGGCGCCCGCGCTGCGGGGTGCGCCTTCGCCGTCGTGACCCGATGCCGCTCTCCCTCTCTTCGGATGCCAGGAAGGCCCTCGATCAGGTCGTGCGTGGCGCCGACCTTGTCGCTGAATTCATGAGCGACTCCGATTCCGGTCTCGACAAAGCCATGGATGTGCTCGGCTCGATCGGCCATCTGGTTCAGGTACTGCCCGAGCTCGCTGTCGTCGCCGGCGATGCCGGCTCCCTGCCGGGCGAGCGCGGCGGCCAGCTCCAATCCCGACTGCACCTTGTCGGCGCCGGCGATCCCCTTCTCGACCACGTCGTGCACCTTGCCGAGCCCGTCGTGGACTCCTTGCGCCACCCTGCGGCCCTTTCGCGCCAGCCGCCGGCCGCGAGCGATGGCCTTCTCCAACCCGCTGCGCTCCGGACGCGGATGCCGGCGCTTGCGCGTTGCTTCGGCGAGATGCAGCTCCGGATGCTTGCGGCGGTGGTCCTCGAGCTTGAGCTGCGCGACGTGCTCGAGCGCGCCCTTCTTGCCGGCGCGAAGATCCTTGCGGGCCATCATCTTCTCGTACGCCTTGGCCGGGTCCTTGACGCCGGCGAAACCGAGCCCCTTGTCCAGATACCCGCGATACTGCGACAGCGTGCTCGAGGCGGTATGCCCGTACCCGAGCGCCCTCTCCAGCTTGTCGTCGCTCTTACCCGCCCAGTCGCCGACCTGGCTGACGAAGTGACCGGCCTCGTTGTCGCCGAGGACGTCCGCGAGGCTCGGCGCGAGATCGTGCACTTGCGAGAGCGCTCCGTGCAGCTTGTCGCCCGCTCCGACCACTTTGTCGAGCGCATGTTGCGCCTTCGCGGCCTTGCCGCTCACCCAGATGCCGCCCTTGACGCCCCGGCTCGTCGCCTTCTCCAGCGCGCCGACCGTCTTGCGCGCGCGCGGATTCGACATCGCCTTCTCCAGCGCACGCAGCGGAGCCGCCAGCTTGTGCGACCGGAGCAGTTGACGTTCCGCCTTCGAGAGGTTCTTGCCGTGAAGCAGCTTCTCCGCCGTGGTGAACCCCTTCAGCTTCTTGAGCGCGTGGAAGGCGCCGGGGTCGAACGCGTCTAGAGCTCCCCCCGCCGCGCCCTTCAGGGCGTCCTTGAGCGAGCCGCCCGAGGCCAGCGCCGTGATCCCGCCCTGCAGCGCTCCGATTCCGAGCTTCGCCAGCGGACCGATCTTCAGGAAGGGGAGCGCCCCGGTCAGGGCGCCACCGGCGGCGGACGCGAGCACCGACTTCCAGTCCTTCCCTTCGCTGATCGCCTGCATGGCGCCGATTCCGGCGCCGATCACCGCCTTCACCACGATGCCGCCGGGTATGAAGCTGGCGGCGAGGGACAGACCGGTGACGAGGAGCTGACCGGCCGGGCTCTGCAGGAACTTCGACGTCGTCTGATACGCGCCCTTCAGCCCTGCCCAGGCCTGACCGGCGACGTGGCGGGTGGCGTTCCAGACCTTGGTCAGGCCACCCGACTTCACGAATCCATAGCCTTTGCTCACCGCGTATCCGAGCGGCGTGCGCTCGGCGGCGCTCTTGACGAAGCTCAGCCCCTTGCGCAAACCCGTCCCGACGGCACCCGCGACGCCGGTCTTCCTCGCCCACTCCAGGCCGGAATGGACTTTCTCGCCCAGCCAGTGCGCCGCACCTTGCTCCTGATGGCGGCTCCAGTCCGCGGCTGCGCCCGCCTTGCGCAGGGCCCAGCTCGCCGCCCCGCGCGCCGCGTGAATGCCACCGGAGACGACCTGCGCGAGCGCATGTCCGGATTGGCGGAGGGCCCCGATCGGGAAGCGGCCGATGTTCTCCGCCGCGCGCAGCGCGCCGCGCCCAACGGACACCATCGCTCCGCCGATGCCTCGCGCCGCGCCGCGCACCAGGCCGCCGAGCGGCGAGGTCGCACGGCGGCCGATATCCAATCCGAGGTTCGCGAAGCTGCTGATCCCCCGCGGCGCGGCGACAGCCAGGCTGGTCGCGGCGCTGGTCGCCTGGGTCACCGTCTGCGAGACCCCCTGCAGGGCGTGGGAGACGTGGTCCGATACGTTCTTCTTCAACCAGCTGCCGAAGCTGAAGCGTGGCCTGTGCCCTTCACCGACCAGCGTGTTGAACGTCGCTACCGCGTTCCACACCTGGCTCGACCCGCGCGAGGCCAGGTAATGCTGCGCTGCCTGCCCGATGGGCAGCCCGTGCCCGCGCTGCGTGACCTCGCATAGAGCGCGCAGCGGTCCTCCTGGTGCGAGGTGCGCGGCGAAGGCGCTCCCTTTCGGGTGCTCGCGAAAGCGCTCGAGAAGCGCCGCCGAGGAGATGGGACCCGCAGGGCGCCTGACGGCGCGGGTCGCGAGCTGCTGGCGCTTCAGCTCCGCTCTTGCCGCCAGCTCCCGCAACGCCGTGTTCGGCGACCCCTCGCGGAAAACCCTGGCGGTCTCTTCGGGTCGACCGGGGCGGAGCCGGTGCTCGAGCTGCTTCGCCAGCGTCGTTCCCAGCGCGCCCTGCGTGCCGGCCAGCGCGCCGAGCCCGCCGCGATCTCCGCCTCCGAAGCCGCCGAGGTGCGCCGAGCCCTGGAATCCGCCGCGGAGGCTCGCGGTGCCCGCAGCTTGCGGCTTGCCCACCAGTGCGTCCAAGCCCGTGGCGCTACGGCGCGGAAGCTCAGCGGCGAGCTGGGCGCGGGCGATGCGCTGCAGCTCGGCCTTGCGCTCCTCGATCAGCTTGCGAAACCCGGCGATGTGCGATGCGCCACCCGCGCTCGCCGCGATGGAATTCATCTTCCTTAGAATCGAACCCACCGCGTGGGCGCCCTCGAGCAGCTCCTCGCGGCCCTTGCCCTGCAGGCGCGCGAGCACAGAATCGATCTGCGCGAGGTGGGCGCGCAGCTGTCCGGCACTGGGGTCCGTCAGCGTGCGCTGAGCAGCCGTGGCGAGGTGCGAGAGCGTGCTCTCCAGCCGGGCGGCGACCACGTTGCGCTGTTGGTGGTCGCGGTCGAGCAGGCGGTGCAGCTGGAGCTTTTCCTGCCGGACCGCTCGCGCCTCGAACAAGAGCGGTCCGAGGGCATGATCGAAGCGGGCGAGGTGGTGCTCGGCGGCGGTAGCGTGCGGGCGAGGTCGCAGGTGCGGGGGCGCTTTCGGCTGCGCGCGAGCGAACACTTTCGCGGCGGCGTCCTCGATCGCCTCCCGGATGGCTGCCTGCAGCGCTTTCCCCAGGGCGCCCAGGCGCGCGACCACCGCCCCCGCGCCGGCTGCCGCGGCCAGCATCGCTCCGGTTTGCGCGCTGCGCGGGGTGACGCCGCCGAGGTAGCCACCGCTCGCGATCAGAAGCAGGGAGACCTTTCCGCGCACCGGCTGGCCGGGGACCGCGGAGAAGATCTGCACCGACGGCATCACGTCGAGGTGCGTCCTGCAGCCGAGCTCGATCGCGCTGGTCCCCTGGATGAGGAGGGCATCCTCCAGGTGATCGGCGCGGAACCAGATGCTGGCAGTCTGGGCGCCGCGGCCGATGCCGTCCTGGCTCGTCGGATATCCGCCCACGCGCTCGATGCGCTCGAGCCTGATCGTCGCCGGCCCCCGCGGCTTTCGAAGCGAGGCAGGCTTCTTCTCCTCTGCCTTCTTCGTGGCGACCAGCTTGGGCACGGGGGGCATCGCGATCGCCGCCGGCCTGAAGACGGCCGGTAGCGGTTCTGGTCCTCCCTCCTTCGGCACCGGCAGCCGGACGATCAGCGGCGAGGGTCTCTCGTCGCGAAGCAGGCGCAGACCGGGAAGGGGAGGCCTCTTCACTTCGTGCTGCTGCGCGGGGATCTGCGCTTCCTTCTGGCGCTGCGCTGCCTCCCAATCGCTCTGCGCGCCCAGGTACGACTGCCG
>VBKQ01000185.1 GCA_005879505.1 Deltaproteobacteria bacterium | reverse complement strand
TGGGGATGTGACTTCGACTCGCGTCGGAGTTACGATGCCCGGGTATGCGCCGGCTCTTCCCTCCCCGCCAGACGATCTGGTTGCTCGTCGCCGGGCTGCTTTGCTTGATGGCCGCGGGCGTCGCGAGCATGTGGAAGTTCGGGCCCCCGCGCGGCCACATCTACGCCGCCCTCGGGCGTTGAGCCAAGCGCTTCAGGGGGATTGACGCGACGCGTCGCCGTCGACGGGGCCACCTAGCTGACGCAGGATGGACTGCAAGACAGGCGCCCCAGGCAGCTCGGACAACGCCTCCTCCATCCTGCGGGCGAATCCGCGCGCAGCGCGGGTCCGGTCGATCTTGAAGCCACCCCGCTCGAGCTCGTCGAGCAGCGGCTTCGAAGCGAGCAGGGCACGGGTCGCCGTGGTGACGAGCCGCGTCCGCACCTTCCACAGACTCGCGCCGGAGAGATCGCCCAGCACCGAGGCCGCGAGCCGGCACGCTTCGGCGCTTCGCTGCGCGTCGTGCTCGCGCAGGCTCTGCATCAGGGCCTTCAGGGGCGGGTAGGTCAATGTGCGCGACAATACCTCATCGACCTCCGCCATCACGCAGTCGCGGACGAGCAGGTCGGCAGCCGCTTCCAGGTCGTCTCCATGGCTGCCGAAGAGCTGAGCGATGTTGTAGAGCGCCTCCGGCGGCTGCCGCTGCGCGGGCGTGGGGAACCGCTCGCGGAAGAAGATGAAGAGGTCCATCCAAGCGATCGCGCGATCCGCGCGCAGCCGGAAGTGCTCGACCGCGCCGCGCGGCTGGCGCAAGAAGCCGTCCGGATCGAGAATCGCTTGCTCGCTTCGCAGCAGCACCGGCACCGGCAAGAGCGTCGTCGCGGCGTGCTCGGCATGAACGAGGAACGCGAGGGCTGCGCCGGTCGCCTCCTGTTCCGCGACCGGGGTCTCGAGCGCCCAGCGGGCGAGGACCTCGGAAGGCACCCGGATCTCTCGGATTTCCTCGTGCAGCCTGCGCATCGTACGGAATGGTACGCTCTCGGCGGGCGTTGGCAAGTGTACACACGGCTCGCCGCGACGCGCCGTGCTAGCTTTCCCCACATGCTGCTCTCGCGCGAGGAGATGACGTTCGATTTCGCGGGCGCCCGGCTCGAGCCGGAGCGCGACCGCAAGCTGCTCGCGTGGGTGATGAACCAGTTCCTCTACGGCGAGGTGAGCGGCATCCAGTGCGGACACTGGCTGTACCAGGCGCCGGATCTGGAGGCAGCGCGCTTCTTCTCGCGCCAGGCGGTCGAGGAGTTCCAGCACGTGGAGAACTTCCTCCGCATCCTGGAGATCCTCGGCGAGGGGCCAGCGCCGGCGCACCGCCTGGTCCGCTTTCTCAGCACGGGGATGATGCCCGCCACCTTCGAGGAGCACGTCTGTCTGGAGATGGCGCTGGGCGAGGGTTTCGTCCTGATGGCGCTCTACGGCGTGATCGACACCATCGCGCACGACGAGATCCGCGCGATCCTCGGCCGCGCCGTGAAGCAGGAAGAACGGCACGTCGAGTTCGGCGAGCAGCGCACGATGCAGGCGATCCGGGAGCGCCCCGCGCTGCGCCGGCGCCTGCTGGGCCTCTCCCTGGTCTCGATGTGGGCGGTGCGGCGGCTGGGCGCCTTCATGCGCTCGCGCCTGCCGCGGCACGAGGTGCTCTCGCAGCTGCCCGAGTTCCTCGGGTTCTCCGTGGCCTGCGCGGAAAGGCGCCTGCTGCGGATGGGCGTTCTCACGAAGCCGTTGGCGGAGCTGACCGCGCTGGAGAAGGGCCTCGCCATCGCCGAGGCGTATGGAGCGGCTGTATTCAGATCGCCGTTTCGTCTCTTGCCGAAGAAGCGGCTCACCGAGACGTACCTGCGCGATCCCGCGGTCGCGAATCGCGCTCCGGCGCCTGGCGAGAACAAGATCCGGATGGTGCGCTGACGCGCGTCAGCCCGCGATCGCTCGCAGCACCGCGCGGCGCACCAGCACGGGAAGGATGTCGCGGCGCCACCCGGGATCGACGCCGATGTTCGTCAGCGGCTTGCACTGCTTGTGCGCGCGCCGGCCGAGCTCTTCGGCGAATCGGGCATCGGCGGGCCGCCCGCGCAGGTCCTCGAGGCCCTTGATCAGCGCCGGTCGCGCCGCGAGCGCGCTCACGGCGAGCGACACCGAGCGTACCAGGTTGCCGTCGAGCTCGAGCGCCACGGCGAGGTTCAGGGCGGGAAAGTCGATGGCGGCGCGCATCCGCAGCTTCGCGAACGCCTGCCTGCGCGTCGCGGCGGCTGCGGGGATGCGCACTTCGGTGAGGAGCTCGTCCGGCGCGAGCACCGTGTTGTGCAGCCCGTCCGCGACGTAGAAGTCTCTCAGCGGCATGGTCCGCTCGCCTCGGGGCGAGACGATCTTCACCCCGGCATCGAGCGCCAGCAGGACCGGGGCGGTATCGTTGGAGGCGGCGGCCACGCACCGCTTCCCGCCCGCGACCACGTGGCAGACGGTCCCATCCTTCTTCAGGCAGTAGCCGAGGGCGCTGCGCCAGAAGTGGCTCTGGTTGACGTACACGCAGCGCGTATCGAGACAGAGGTTTCCGCCCAGCGTTCCCATCCGGCGGAGCTGGGGCCCCGCGATCTGCCGGCAAGCATCGGCGAGTGCCGGAAGCCGAGATTTCACGACCTCGCTCCGGCCGAGCTCGTCGATGCTGCACATCGCGCCCAGCCGCAGGTCGCCCGACCGATCCTCGCGCACGTACCGCAGCTCGCTCGAGAGCCCGCGCAAGGCGACGAGGTGCTGGGTGTCGTACATCCCGTACTTGAGATTCGGGACGATGTCGGTCCCCCCCGCCAGCACGCGCGCGCCCGGATTCGCGCGCAGCGCCTCCACGGCTTCGGCGACCGACGCCGGGCGCAGGACGGTCAGATCGGGGAGCGTCATCATGATGCCGCGCGCTCCTCTCGCCGCGCGTCACGCTCCCGCAGCAGCTTGAGCACCCGCTGCGGGTAGAAGGGCAGCTCGCGGATGCGGATGCCGCAGGCGTCGTGGATCGCGTTCGCGATCGCTGGAATCGCGGGGTGCAGCGGGCCCTCTCCCGCTTCCTTGGCGCCATAGGGCCCGCCGGGGTCGTTGCTCTCGACGATGTACGAGTCGAGATCGGGGGTATCGAGCGAAGTGGGGATACGGTAGTCGAGGAGCGAGGGACCGAAGAGCAAGCCCTTCTCGTCGTAGACCATCTCCTCCATCTGCGCTTCGGCCGCGCCCATGTAGACGCTGCCCTCGATCTGGCCCTCGACCAGCGTCGGGTTCAGCGCCTTCCCGCAGTCGTGCGCCGCCCAGATCCGCTCCACCTTCCAGATGCCGGTCTCCTCGTCCACGGAGACTTCGGCCACGTGCGCGGTGAAGGAGTACGCCGGCGATGCTCCGATGGTACCCCCGCGGTAATCGCCGCCCAGCTTCTGCGTGCGATACCCGCCCACCGCGGCCAGCGGCGCGCCCTCCGCCGCTTCCGCACGCTGGCAGGCTTCGGCGAACGTCGCGCCTCCGGCGGCGCGAAGCTTTTCCGCCAGCTTCTGGCAGGCCTCCCGCGCCGCGATGCCGACCATGAACGTCACGCGGCTCGAGTACGCGCCGAGGTCGACCGGCGTCAGATCGGTATCCGCCGCCACCACCGTCACGTCGTAGGGATCGCAGTGCAGCTCCTCGGCGGCGATCTGGCAGAGCAGCGTGTTCACGCCCTGGCCGATGTCGGATGCCCCGCTAAAGATGGCGACGCGCCCGGAGCGGTCGAGCTTCACCAGCACCCCGCTCTGCGGCATCTCGTTCGGGTAGACCGGATAGGCGGTGCCGCTGATGTACATCGAGCCGGCGACGCCCAGGCCACGGCCCGGACCGAGCTTGCCGTGGCGCTCCTTCCAGCCGGACGCCTTCTCCACCAGCTCCAGGCACTTGAGGAAGCCGTTGGAGGTGATCTTCTGCCCGTTCACCGTCTCCACGAACTCGCCGATGAAGTTGCGCCGCCGCACTTCCACGGGATCGAGGCCGAGCTTTTCCGCCGCCTCGTCCAGCGCCACCTCGAAGGCGAAGCGAGGCTGGACCGAGCCGTGACCGCGCTTGGGCCCGCAGGGGGGCTTGTTCGTGTACATGCGGTAGCTGTCGAATCGGTAGGTCTCGAACCGGTACGGCCCGGTGAGGAGCTGTCCGGCGTAGTACGCGGTGACCAGCCCGAACGAGGCATAGGCGCCGCCGTCGATGAGGATCTTGTTGTCCACGGCGGCGATTCTTCCGCCGGCGTCCAGCGCGAGCGTCACGTCCATCTTCATCGGATGGCGCCCGCGGTGCGCGTAGAAGACCTCCTCGCGCGTGTAGAGGATCTTCACCGGCCGGCCCGTCTTCATCGCCAGCTTCGCCACGCAGAACTCGAGCGCGAACGGATCGCTCTTGCCGCCGAAGGCCCCGCCGAGCAGCGGCTGGATCACTCGCACCTTGCTCTGCGGGATCCCGAGCACGCGCGACAGCTCGCGGTGCACGTAGTGCGGGATCTGCGTCGAGCTCCAGACCGTGAGGTTGCCGTCCGCGTCGATGCGCGCCACCGCGCAGTGCGGCTCGATGGGCACGTGCGTGGACCCCGCGTAGCGGTAGGTCTCGCGCACCACGGCTGCGGCCCCTGCCACCGCTTCGTCGACCTCGCCGAATTGCAGATGGACGTGCTTGGTGATGTTGCCGACCTTCGCCCTCTCGTTGACCTTGATCTCCGGATGCTCGAGCGCGTCCTCCGGCGTGAACACCGCCGGCAGCACTTCGTAGTCCACCTTCACCAGCCCCAGCGCCTCGTCCGCCGTCCGCTCGTCGACCGCGGCGATGCAGGCGACGGCATCCCCGACATGGCGCACTTTCTCCACCGCGAGCGCCGTCTCGTCCTGGGTCCAGGGGATGACGCCGTACTTGAGCGGCAGCTCCGCGCCGACCAGCGTAGCCACCACGCCGGGCAGCGCCTCGGCGGCGCTGAGATCGATGCCACGGATCCTCGCGTGCGCGTGCGGGGAGCGGAGGATCTTCGCGTGCAGCATCCGCGGCAGCGCGATGTCGTCGGCGTAGATGCCGGAGCCGTCGGCCTTCGCCACGCCATCCTGCTTGGGGAAGCGGGCCCCGATGCTCATGGGACGATCTCCTTGACCACCTGCGCCTTCGAATCGCTGGGCGCGGCGCGCTCCGACTGCACGGGCGCGCGCTGGGCGGGAGCGCGCAGGCCCGCGGCGACCTGCACCGCTTCATAGATCTTCGTGTACCCCGTGCAGCGGCAGAGGTTGCCGCTCAGGGCCTCCTGGATCTGCGGGAGGGTCGGCTTGGGATTGTGATCGAGCAGCGCGCGCGCCGAGATCATCATTCCCGGCTGGCAGAACCCGCACTGCAGCGCGCCGCAGTCGGCGAATGCGCGCTGCACCGGGTCGAGGCCCTGGGGCCCGGCGAGCCCCTCGATGGTGGTGATGGCGAGGTCCTGCGCATCCTGCGCCAGGGTGATGCAGGAGAGGATGGGGTCGCCGCGGCCTTCCGCTGCGCGGTCGCGCGCGAGGACCGTGCAGGCGCCGCAATCGCCCTTGTCGCAACCCTGCTTCGATCCGGTGAGCCCCAGGTCGTAGCGCAGGGCCTCGAGCAGGGTGCGCTGTGCGGCCACGGCGAGCGCATGCTCCTCGCCGTTCACGAGCAGACGGATGAAGACTGACGGCCGCACGCACGGTCTTTAAGCCAAAGTCCCAGTCAACTCAATTTGCTTTTACGGTTCCGGTAATCTGGTCGTCGTATCGAATGCGCGAGCCACCTTGTCGAGGTCGCCCTTCGCCTGCTCCAGCCTCTCCCAGGCGGCCTTGATCCCGTCGCGAAGTTGCTGCACCTCGGGCGTTCCGCCCCGCTGGCCGCGGCCGGAATCGTGCGTGACGTCGCCGCCCTTGCCCGGCGGCATCCCTCGATCCGCGGCCGCGCCGCCGAGCATGGTGTTGTCGGCGCGCGTATCGGCGCTCTTCGGGCTCACGCCACGGGCGATCGGCTCCCGCAGCTTGTCGACGAGAGCGAGCGCGCCGCCCAGGTCGCTGTCGAGCTTCCTCAGGTCCTCCGCCGCGCCCTTGCCGTGCATCGCCTCGAGACTGCGCGCGTGGGTCCGCGCGACCTGGATGTCGTCTTTCGCGCCCCGCAAGAGCGCGCGGGCCTGCTGCGAGTCCCACGCGGTCGCGTCGTTCGAGAGCGCGGTCAGGGCGCGCAGTTGGACGCGCGCGCTCTCCAGGCCGGCGGTG
>VBKQ01000349.1 GCA_005879505.1 Deltaproteobacteria bacterium | reverse complement strand
TGGCCGTCATGCGCCCGGATGGCGTCGTTGATGGTGGTCGCGCGTCCGTCGTGGAGCATGTTCGCCTGCGTGCGCAGTCCCCAGAGCGGCTGGGTGCGCATCAGACGGAAATTTATCGACTGCAGATTTGCACCTTACTGGCAGCCCGGATTGAACGGCCCGCGCGTGTAGAAGGTGTAGATCTCGCAATCGTCGGCGGCTGGCGCACGAGCCGAGGGAATTGCCTGATGCACGGCCGGGAGCGTGCGCAGATACGCGACGATCGCGCGCAGATCCTCCTCGTCGAGGTTCGAGAGCAGGTCCCAGATCATTCCCTGCCAGTGGAGCTGCCGCCCGTGCCGGGAGACCCCGCTGCGGATCGCGCGGGCCACTTGCGCATCCGTCCAGGCGCCGATGCCGGTCTCCGGGTCGGAGGTGATGTTGCGCACGTAGAGGGTGCCGAAGGGCTTCCAGCTGATCGAGTTGCCGCCCACGCCGCTCACGCCGTGGCAGAAGAGGCACGACGTCGTCCGGTAGAGATAGGCGCCGCGTTCGAGGAGCGCGCTCTTCTCCGGCGGCAATCCGCGGGTGTCGAGCTTCGGCGCGCCGGAGATCAACCCCTGCGCCAGAGGCTCCGGAGGGATCGCTTGCGGGAGTCGCACGAGCAACCAGGCGAGAAGCGCGAGCAATGCCGCGCCGGAGAGAAGCAGGACCGCTTTCACCCAGCTGCGCGGCCGCGGTCCGACCAGAGCGAAGGCGACGAGCCCGATCGCGAGCACCACCCACTGCGCGGTCTCGAGCGCCCGCTGCGGCAGGTCTCGCGAGAAGCGTGGCACTCCCGGGTCGGCGAAATCGCCGTCCGCATAGCTCAAGAACCGGGGAATGGCGGCCGGCAGCGGGCTCAGGATCTTGCCGATCAGCGTCTCGACGAACCCGAACTGCAGCGGCTCGGGCACGAAATGGCGGACCGGGGGCAGCGTCTTGAGGTACGAACCCATCGCGCGGGCATCCTCGTCGGTCAGGGCATGCAGCACGAACCACGGCATCCCCCAGGGATCGAGCACGCGATCGGGGCGGCGGCCGTTGCGAATGATCCGGGCGATCTCGTCCGCGGAACGCATTCCCAGGCCGGTCGCCTCGTCCGAGGTCAGGTTGCGCGAAACGAAGTTGGCGTGCGGCCAGGCGCCGACGCGCATGCCGCCGGCCAGGAAATAGCCGCTTTCGCGATAGATGCCGGTCGGGTCGATCTGCGTGTGGCACAGCCCGCACATGTGAAGGTGTACGAGGTATTCGCCGCGCCGCACCGGATCGGGATCCTGTCCGGGGCCTGCCAGCCTGCCGCCGGTCTCCCACGGTGGCGTACGCGCGAGCGAGATGACGTAGTTGACCACGTCCCATCGCTGTCCGGGCGTCAGCCCCTCCGCGAAGGACGGCATGGCGCCAGGCGCGAGTCCGGTGGTGAGCCGCAGCCAGAGCTGCTCGGGGTCGGCACCCCGGCGGAAAGTCCACGGAGCGGTCAGGTCACGAGCGACGATCGGCCGGCCGGATGGTTCTTCGTACGCGTTGCGCGCGCGGCCATCGAGACCGTGGCAGGCGGCGCAGCTTTCGCTGTAGAGGGTCTTCCCGCGCTCGAGGCTCGCCGGGTCGGGCCTTACGCGCGGAGGCACCGGAACCGGCACGCCCTCGTTGCGGGCCGGGCCGAGCGAGCGGACATAGCTGCTCACCGCCTTGATCTCCTCGGCGCTGAGAAGGTCGCCGAAGGACGGCATCGCGCTCGCCCGCAAGCCGTCGCGGACGGTGCGCTGGAGATCATCGTCGGTGGGAGGCACTTCGGCGGCCGTGGACTTGTACTTGAACTGTCCCTGGGTGAAGTCGCGCGGCCGCGGGCTCATGGAGGGCGCTGCCGGACCGTTGCCGCGGCCGTCCGGACCGTGGCACGTCTGGCAGCTGCGCAGGTAGATGCGCTGCCCCAGAGGGAGGCCCTCGGGCGCGTCGGCGCCAGGGGGCCAGGCGATGCCGGCGAATTCGGCGGGGTCGGGTTTCCACCTCGCCCGCGGGTGTGCGTATCCGAAGCGCGCCCAGAGCGATCGTCCGGCGTCGAAGGCGAGAAGCGCGAGCGCGGTGAAGACCAGCACCCGCGAGCGCGAGATCGCCATCGCGCAACCAGAGCGGCGGTATTCCGGGATGTCAAGCCGCCACTACCTCAAGATCAGCACGATCGGAGTGCCGGCTACGTCTCACGCACCGCGATGGTCTGACCGACCTGCAGCGAGCGAGCGCGCCGGCCGGTGAGCCCGTTCAGCTTGCGCAGCTTGTCGACCGTGGTCGAGAACCTTGCCGCGATGGTCCAGAGCGTGTCGCCTGGTTTCACCGTGTAGAGCGTTCCGGTCAGGCGCTTCGGCGCCGGCGCGACCACCGCCGTCATGGTGCGCGCCTGGGCGCGTCCGCGGCGATCTTCGAGCTGCGAGCCCGCCAGCAGGCCACGGGAGGCGCCGGCCATCGGAATCACCAGCATCCGCCCCGGCTTGATCTGCCGGTAATTCCGGATCCCGTTCGTGCGCAAGATCGCCGCCTCGCTGACGCCGTATGCGCGAGCGATCTTGTAGAGCGGCTCGCCCTTTTCCACCCGGTGCTCGGTGAAGCTCAGGCGATCCTTCGCGTCCAGCTTCTCGTACTGGACGAGGAACCTCTCGCGCGTCCCCGGCGGCAAGCGAAGGGTATAACCACCCGGCGGGGTGCAGAAACGGCGCAGCTCCGGGTTCAGCTCGCGCAGGTCCTCGAAGGTGATGTCGGCGGTCTTGGCGACCACGTGCAGGTCGGTAGCGTCGGGCACCCGGATCTCTTCGGCCTCGCGCGGCTGCTCGTAGTCGACGTGGAACCCGAACCGCTCGGGATGCTTGGCGATGAGCGCGGCCGCGATCAGCTTCGGAACGTAGTGCTTCGTCTCGGCGCGCAGCGTCCGTCCCTTGCCCATCATGCGCCAGAAGTCGGTGGTCTTCTCCTTGCGGATGGCGCGGCTGATCTTCCCCTCGCCCGCGTTGTACCCCGCCCAAGCCAGGTACCAGTCGCCGTGGAACCTGGCCTTGAGATCCTTCAAGTACTTCGCTGCCGCGACGGTGGCCTTGGCCGGATCGCGCCGCTCGTCCACCCAGAAGTCGGTGAGCAGCCCGTAGCGGCTGGAAGTGCCGACGACGAACTGCCAGGGCCCGGCGGCCTTCGCGAATGAGTACGCATAGGCGCTGAACCCGCTCTCGATCATCGCCAGGTAGACGAGGTCGAGCGGCAACCCTTCGCGCTCGAGCACCTTGCGCATCATCGGGATGTAGCGCGTGCTGCGCGAGAGCCATTTGGCGAAGTGCTCGCGCGCGTCGGTCTGGAAGAACCGGATGTAGGCGACGACGGCGTCGTTCAGCTCGACGGGGATGTCGTACTTGGCGCGCAGCTCCTCTTCTGGGATTCCCAGCAGCTCGGGGAGCTTCGCGGAAACGCTGCCCGCGGGAGCCGGATCGGCGAGCGGAGCGCCGTCGAGTCCGGTTCCGAGGGCAGTCGAGAGATCCCGCGCGACCGGATCGGCGGGGTCGAGACCGACGGAGATGCCGTCGCGCGGACCGGCACCGGGGACTTGATGGAGCAGCCCGGCCTTCTCTTCCGCCTTGCGCACGGCCTCGAGCTCGGCGGCGCTCTTCTCCACCTCGGCCTGGGCCTCGGGATCGTCGTCCGCGGAATCGTCGGGCTTCTGCTCGCTTTCGCGCGCCGGGTCGGTCGCGCGCCCGGCATCGGAGGCGGCCGTCTCGGAGGGCTGCGTCTCGGAGGAGCGCGCCATCTCGGCAGCGCGCGCATTGTCGCCCCACGGGTCTTCCTGCGCCCGGACGGCGGACGCCGCGAAGAGGGCTGCGAACACGATGGCGATCGCGGAGCGCAACCTTTCCCTCCTACTGGCCACTGAGCGCCCTGTCAAAGTCCACATCGGCCCCTGTTTGGGGTCATTTACCGACATGAAAGGGACGCGCTGGAAGGCAGAAACCGACGGGGGGCGCGGCTTATTTCAGCGACTGGACGAACTCCGCGACCGCGCGGCGCGTCAGCGCCGGCTTCTCCAGCTGGGGGACATGGCCACAGCCGGGCAGCATCTCCACGCGCGCGCCCTCGATGCGCGCGAAATCCTCCACGCTGCGGAGTGGAAGCAGGCGGTCCTGCGCGCCCCAGAGGATGAGCACGGGAACGTGGATGTCGGTGAGGACGTCGAGCCCGAGCGAACGATCGTTCCCGGCGCGCGCGTCGTCGAGGATCCGCTGCACCGTCGGAGTTCCCCATTGGCGGGCGAAGTCCCGCGCCACCAGCCAGAATGGCCAGGGCGTCTTGTGGAAGAGCAGGTGGGCCATCTGCGCGGCGCCGGCGTTGGCATCCTCGAACGCGCGCGGCAGACCACTCATCGCCTCGTCCGAAAGCTCGGCGCCCGCCGGATTCACGCCGACCACCGCCTCGCACAGATCGGGACGCTCGTGCGCCGCGTACAACGCCAGCGCGCCCCCGAGCGAGTTGCCGATCAGCACGACCTTGCGGCCGTGCTCGCGCGCCATCTCCTTCGCGCAGGCGATCACCACCGCCCCGTACTCTCGAGCGCTGAGCGGACCGTTCACCGGGTCCGGCGAGCGCCCGTGCCCCGGAAGCTCCAGGAGCACCACCCGCGGCGCGAGCGGAACCAGCGCCGGGACCAGGGGCGCCATGGAAATGCCGGAGCCGCCCAGGCCATGCAGGAGCAGGATCCCGGGCCCGGCGCCGTATCCGGCGAACGCGTACCGGTGCACGCGGTGCCCGCTCAGTGGCGCCGTCCAGCTGTCAGCCCCTTGCGCCAGCATCGCCCCGTGCGCCAGCCGCATCAGCAGATCGAGCGACAGATCGGGGACGCCGCGCAGCGCCAGCTGCCCTCCTTGCGAAAGCATCAGCCGGGCCGCCAGCCCTAGCCGCTTGCGCTGCGAGGCGATCGCCACCCAGAAGCGGCGCGGTTCCGTCTGCTGGTCGAGAGCTTCCGCCAACTTGTCCTCACTCATGGAGCGGACCGCCGGGCCTCGGCCGCGCCTTCTCGCCCTTGGCGAGTGGCTGCCCGTGGCCCGGGCCGATGATGTACGGCCGGTACTTCGCGTCGTCGAAATGGGGCGAGTTTGCGGCTTCGTGGCAGCGCATGCAGGCGGGCCCTGGCACCTCGAGCTGGATGGTCGCCGCCGTCTCGTCTTTCACGTGATCGCTGCCGGGTCCATGGCAGTCCTCGCATTGTACGTCCTGCCGCCCGATCCCCTTGCCGTCGAAACCGGGTCCGCCGACATGCGTCCGGTCGATGCGGCAGACGCCACCGGGCTGCTGCCAGCCCGTGACGTGGCAGCGGATGCAGTCGAGGCTGAACTGCTTTTCTACCGTCAACAGTGTGTGGTACGCGCGCGCGTGCTTCGTCTGCGTCCAGAATGCGGCCGCGTCCTCGTGACAGCGGGCGCACTCCGCCACCCCGACGTACGCGAGCTCGCCCCTGCTGGCGGGTGGGCAAGTCTCGGGCTGGCGCTGCGCTTCGGCAAGATTGATCTCCGCCACTTTGTGGTCGTACGCATCGACGAGGTTTTGCGCATCCGAATCGGAACCGACCTGTTGCGTGAGCGGCAGGAAGGCGGCGCGTGCCCACGACGTCCCCGGCGCTGGCTGCGGCAACGGCGCGGCGGCGAGAGCGCGCCTGCGCTCCTCCAGCTCGCGGATCTTCGCTTCCAACTGCTCGCGGCGCTGGGGCGAGGTGGCGATCTGGGCGCGGAACCTCTCGACGCGCGCGTCGAATCCTTTCAGCTCTTCGTCGCGATCTTCCGCAGCCGGGGCGAGCGCCAGGGGTCCTTTGCCGAGCGTCACGTCGACGCGCAGGATGCTCTGCCCGTTTCCCTCGACCGCGAGCAGGGGCGGGGGCCCCGCCTCCTTGCGGTTCGGGTCCGCCGCGGGATCGTCGCGCCTGCCGAGCACCACCAGATCCACTCCGGCAGCCTGGGCGGCGGGGAGCAGCGCTTGCGCCGCGGGGACGGCGCTCGCGCCGCGCGGGTGCAGCAGCAGCACGACGATGCTTGCCCCCTGCTCGCGGAGCGCGCGCGCGCGGGCCGCGATCGACGTTGCCGCGTCCGCCTCCTGGCCGGCCGCGAAGAAGCCGACCTTGATCGGTCCGGCATTCGCGAGCAGCGTCGCGCGCGCGCCCGGCACCGGGCCGCCCCCTGCATCGAGCAGCGGCACGCCGCCGGCAGTCTCGGCCACGAAGAAGGCGCCGAGAGCGAGGTCGCGCGGCCCGATCGCGCGCGCCGCGGCGCCGAGCAGCTCGTCTCCCCGTGCCAGCGTCCGTGCCTTGAGCTGCCGCTGCGTCAGCATCTGCGCCGGCGGGGGCGAGGGGGCTTCGAAGAGGAGATCGCCCGCGTCCACGAAGAGCACGTTCGGTTCCGTCCGGCGCAGCTTGCGGACGAGCGCGAGCTCGCGCGGCAAGCCGCCTCGCTGGTCCGGCGAGCAGCCGCAGGGGACGAGCTGGCCCGCGACCGAGGCGGAAAAGAGCAGCGTCAGCCGGTCCGAAGGCGCGCTCTGGCCCGGCCTGGTCGGCTCGGGCTGCGCCGGCGGCTTCGGAGCGGCGCAGGCCACCGCCATCGCGACGAAGAGCACCCGCACTGCTTCGAACTGCTAACAGAGCGCGGGCGCCGCGACACGCAAAATCGCTCCGGGACCTGAGAGCATGTCATGCGCTCTTGCCGCGCGCCGCGGCCGCCGATACAAGCCTGGCCCATGTCGGTCGGAGCGCTCAGCCAGGAAGCGCCTTTCGCCGCCCGCGCGCAGCCGCGCGCGCCGGCGCCTTCCGCCGGAGGCCCGGTCCGGCCGGTCCGCCTCGGACCGCTCGCGCTGCCGAATCGTTACTTCCTGGCGCCGCTCGCCGGAGTTTCCGACTGGCCGTTCCGGCTCCTCTGCCGCGAGATGGGCGCCGCCATCGCGCACACCGAGATGATCAGCAGCCACGGCCTCGTGCACGGCGGTGATCAGACCCTCACCTACCTGGAGCGCCCCGCGACCGAGCGGCCGTTCGCGATCCAGGTCTTCGGGCACGATCCGGACGTCCTCGCGGCGGGCGCGCGCGTCGCGGTCGAGAAGTACGGCCCGATCGACGCGGTCGACATCAACATGGGTTGCCCGGTGAAGAAGGTCTGCGGTCACGGCGCGGGGGCGGCCATGCTGAAGGACCCGGGACTCGTCGAGCGCACCGTGCGCAAGGTGGTGGAGGCGATCGCGCCGGTTCCCGTCACGGTCAAGCTGCGGTCGGGCTGGGACGAGCAGAGCAGGAACGCTCCGCTCATCGCCCGCGCCTGCGAGCAGGGCGGCGCGGTCGCGGTCGGGCTCCATCCGCGTACCCGCGCGCAGATGTATCGCGGCCGCGCGGACTGGGAGCTGATCCGGCGCACGAAGGAGGCAGTGGGCATCTCCGTCTGGGGCTCCGGGGACCTGTTCACCGCCGAGGCGGCGCGCCGCATGCTCGCGGAGACGGGCGCGGACGCCGCCCGCATCGCCCGCGGGGCCTGCGGGTACCCCTGGATCTTCCGTGAGCTGCTCGCGCTCGAGAAGGGAGAGAAGCCGCCCGAAGTGACGGCGAGCGAATGGCGCGCGACCATCCTCCGCCACGTGCGCATGGCGATCGAAGACAAGCAGGGAAAGCATCGCCTCGCTCGCGCCGATGGCGCTCCGCGTCCCCCGGCTTACCGGCCGAATGGAGGGCACGAGCACCGCGAGCTCGATGCGCGCGAGGCGGAAGTGGCGGCCATCCGGGAGCTGCGCAAGCACCTGCTCTGGTACACGCGCGGGCGGCGGGGCGGGCTGGCGTTCCGCCGGATCGCTCCCGAGCTGCACACCGAAGACGATGTGAAGCGCGCGCTCGACCGCTTCTTCCCCGAGGACGGCTCGATCCCTCCCGAGGTCCGTGACGAACCGGTCACCGCTCGCGACCTGACCGCCGACGACTGAGTCCGAGGCGCTGAGATTCGGGTATATGGCTGGCGATGATCGTTGCATTCGTGATCCTTGCTGCGGCCGGCGCCTTGGACCTGGAGCGCGCCTGCGGCGCGGGCAAGGCCGCGGCGTGCGACGAGCTGGGAAGCCGGCTGGAAGAGGGCTTGGGCGTGCGTCGGGACGAGACGCGCGCCGCGCAGCTCTTCCGCAAGGCGTGCAAGGAGAAGAATCCGGACGGCTGCGCCGACGATGCGCGCGCGCGCGCCCTGGGCGAGGGCCAGCCAGCCGATCCGCGTGCTGCGCTCCCGCGCTTGGAAAAGCTCTGCAAGCAGGGAGGTGTCCGCGCCTGTGCTCATCTAGGCGACTTGTTCCTGCGCGGCCTCGGCGCTCCGCAGGATGCCACCCGCGCGGAAGGCCTCCTGGCGAAGGCCTGCGACAAGGGCAGCGCCCGCGCCTGCTCGAAGCTGGCGCCGCTCGCGTTCCAGAACGGAGAGCTCGATCGGGCGGATCGGCTCGCCTCCCGCGCGTGCGATCTGGGCGATCCATCCGCGTGCTCGTTCCTTGGCGACACCTACGCGCGCTCCAACGACATGGTGCGGGCCATCCTCTTCTTCAAGCGGGCGTGCGATGCGGGTTTCGCGCACGGGTGTGCCGGGCAGGGCTATCTGCTCCTGGAGAGCGGAGCCGATCCGGAGAAGGCCCGCAGGCTGCTTCGGACTGGTTGCGCGGGTGGCGACGAGAAGGCCTGCGAGGCGGTGCGTGGGCTGAAATGAGGGAAGTTTATGGCCGTTTGCCGGTTCTGGTAGCCTTGAGGCCCCGCAAAGGAAAGGCAACTTGAGCGCACAGCCGGCGACCGACATCCGTCTCCTCAACGATCGCATCCAGCAGGAATCCGCGTTCGTCGACGCGCTGCTTCAGCAAGCGGGGCAGGTGATCGTCGGGCAGCGGCAGATGATCGAGCGGCTGCTGATCGGGCTGATCACGGGCGGTCACGTCCTGCTCGAGGGCGTTCCCGGCCTGGCGAAGACGCTGACGGTGAAGACGCTGGCCGACTGCCTCCAGCTCTCGTTCAAGCGTATCCAGTTCACGCCCGATCTTCTCCCCGCCGATCTGGTCGGCACGCAGATCTACCAACCGCAGACGCAGAGCTTCACGGTCAAGAAGGGCCCGCTGTTCGCCAATCTGATCCTGGCGGACGAGATCAACCGCGCGCCCGCCAAGGTGCAGAGCGCGCTGCTCGAGTCGATGCAGGAGAAGCAGATCACGATCGGGGACCAGACCTTCCCGCTCCCGGCCCCGTTCCTCGTGCTGGCGACGGAAAATCCTATCGAGCAGGAGGGGACGTACCCGCTGCCGGAGGCCCAGGTCGACCGCTTCATGCTCAAGGTGAAGGTCGGCTATCCTTCGCGGCAAGAGGAATTGCTCATCATGGACCGGGTCGCCGGCCAGGAGCTTCCTCGACTGTCGCCGGCGGTGGCGCCCGAGCAGCTGCTGCGGGCGCAGCGGGTCGTCTCGGACATCTACATCGACCCCAAGCTGAAGGAGTACATCGTCAGCCTGGTGCTCGCCACGCGCGACGCGCCGGCCGCCGGGCTCGACGACATGGCGGGATACATCGAGTACGGCGCCTCCCCCCGCGCGACCATCTATCTGAACCTGGCGGCCCGCGCGCACGCCTTCCTCCGCCACCGCGGTTTCGTCACGCCCGAAGACGTGAAAGCGGTCGCCTACGACGTGCTCCGCCACCGGGTATCGCTCACCTACGAGGCGGAGGCGGAGAACCTCACGCCGGAGAAGGTGATCCAGAAGATCCTCGAGAAGATCGAAGTCCCCTGAGGCGAATGGCCGCGCCCGCAGACCTCATCCGCAAGATCCGGCGCATCGAGATCACCACCCGGCGCGCGGTGCAGGACACGCTGGCGGGCGGGTATCACTCGGTATTCAAGGGGCGCGGCATGGCCTTTTCGGAAGTGCGCCCCTACCAGCCGGGCGACGAGATCCGCTCCATCGACTGGAACGTGACCGCGCGGATGGGCGAGCCGTTCGTGAAAGTGTTCGCCGAGGAACGCGAGCTGACGGCCCTGATCGCGGTGGATCGGAGCGCGTCGCAAGACGCCGGGCTCGCGCGGCAGGCCAAGGCCGAGGTGGCGGCGGAGATCGCGGCGCTGCTGGTCTTCTCCGCCCTGGAGAACGGCGATCGCGCCGGGTTGCTGCTCTTCACCGACCGCATCGAGCGCTACGTACCGCCGCGGCGCGGGAAAAAGCATGGGCTGCGCCTGATCACCGAGACGCTCGCCTTCCGCCCGCAGGGACGGGGAACGGATCTCGCCGCGGCGCTCGGTCATCTCAGCAGGGCGCAGCGGCGCAGTGCGGTGGTCTTCGTGGTGAGCGACTTCCTCGCCGACGCATACGAGCAGCCGCTCGCCGTGCTGGCGCGGCGGCACGACGTCATTCCGGTGGTGCTCACCGATCCGGTGGAGGAGAAGCTGCCGGACGTCGGTGGCCTCTGGCCGATCGTGGATGCGGAGACGGGCGGGACGGTGCTCGTCGATCTGTCGGACGAGGGCACCCGCCGCGCCTGGGAAGCGCGCGCTGCCGAACGCGTGCAGAAGCGCGATCGGACCTTCCGCCGGCTCTCGCTGGAAGCGGTGCGCGTCCGGCCAGGCGACGACTACGTCGCGCCGCTCGCCGCGCTGTTCCGTGCCCGCACCCGCAGGCGGTCGGCATGATCGCCGCGCTGGCGCTCGCGGCAGCCGCGGCGCTTCAGGAGGCGTCTCCGCTCGCTCTCGATCTGCGGATCGCTCCCGAGGAAGTCACGCTCGGCGAGCACATCGCCGTGCGCATCGCCGTCGAGCACGACGCGCGAGACGTGTATGCGCTGCCCGGCTTCGACCCAGCGCCGCTGGCGGTGCCCCCCGGCGCGCCGCAGCCGAGGTCGCACCGCGAGGAGCTCGGGAACGGCAAGGCGCGCACGGTATTCGAGCTGACGCTCGCCGACTACGGCACCCTGGAGCCGCGCGCGCCCGACCTGCTCCTTGCAGTCAGCGGTCCCGATGGGCCGCGGCGACTTCGGGTAAGCGGCAGGCCACTCAAGTTTCGCAGCCTGGTGCAGGAAGAAGGACAGGCCTCCCCGGAGCGGGCACATCACGGACCGAAGCCGCCGGTGGCCGTCATGGTGCGCAGCTTCCTCTGGGTCTGGTTGCTCGGTGGGCTGGCGCTCGCCGTCGCGCTCTTGGTTCTGCGCAGACGTCTGGCCGGCCTGTGGCGCAGGCCTGAGCGGGATACGCCGGCGGAGCCGTTCTTCGACGACCTCGCGCTGGAGCGCCTCCGGGAGCTGCGCACGGAAGCCCCCTGGACCCGTGGCCGGGGTCGCGCAGCGATCTTCGCGCTCTCCGAGATCGTGCGCGCCTACCTGGGCGCCCGCCTGCAGTTCAACGCGCTCGATCTCACCAGCGAGGAGTTCGTCGCGGAGCTCCACCGCCGCCGGCTCATCGGGCTCGACCTGGCCGCTCTGATCGAGGAGGTGCGCTGGGAGGACCTGGTCAAGTTCGCCAAGCTGGAACCGACGGCGGAAGAATGCCTGCGCGGCATCGACATCGCCGAGTCGTTGATCCGGCATACGCGCCCCCTGCGCGCCACCGCGGGGAAAGCGGCATGATCCCGGACGCGCTGACGTTCGCCCATCCCTGGGCGCTGCTCGGCCTGCTCGCCGCCGCGGCCGCCGCATGGCTGCTGCACCGGCGCCGGCGCAGCCTTCCCCGCCTGGTCCTGCCCGAGACCGGATCGGCAGCCGGGATCCCTCCTTCCCGCTGGGCGCGCCTGTGGTGGCTTCCAGGGGCGCTCCTGATCGGGGCGGTGGCGCTCACCAGCCTGGGGCTGGCGGGCCCGCGCCTGCGTGCAGCGCGCCGGCAGGACTTGTCGGTCGAGGGAATCGACATCGTGGTCGCCTTCGACCTTTCCACCTCCATGCTGGCCGCGGACTTCCGGCCGAAGGACCGGCTCACGGTGGCGAAGGAAGTGCTGAGGAGCTTCATCGCCTCGCGCCAGAACGATCGCATCGGGCTGGTGGTCTTCGCGGGCGAGGCCTACACGCAATGCCCGCTGACGCTCGATTACAAGGTGCTCGATTCGCTGCTCGATCAGGTGCGCACGGGCGTGATCGTGGACGGCACCGCCATCGGCAACGCGCTCGGCACGGCGGTGAACCGCCTGCGCGAGTCGGACGCGAAGAGCCGCGTGGTGATCCTGATCACCGATGGAGACAACAACGCCGGCAATCTCTCCCCGCTCCAGGCCGCGGGGATCGCCAAGGACCTCGGGATCAAGGTCTTCACCATCCTGATCGGCAAGGGCGGGCGCGTCCCCTACCCGACCGGAACGGACCTGTTCGGACGCACGACCTACGAACCGGTCGAGATCGACGTGAACCCGGAGCTCCTGCAGCAGATCGCGAAGGTGACCGGGGGGACGTACTACGCGGCCACGGACAAGGAGTCGCTGGAGCACGGCCTGAGCGCCGTCCTCGACAGCCTGGAGAAGAGCAAGATCTACGACGCCGGCGGAAGCACCCGCTACGACGAATGGTACGCGCGCTTCTTCGTCCCCGCCGCGCTGTTCGGGCTGATCGGCGTCGCCCTGCGCGGAACCCGCATGCAGGGAGCGCCGTGACCGGGATCCAGACCACGTTGCTCGGGCAGCACCTGCGCATCCTCGCGCCGCTCTTCCTCTGGATTGCGCCCCTCGGCCTCGTCGCTGGCGCGCTGGCGGCGCTCAGGTCCTGGCAGCGGCAGCAGCGGGTAGCGGCGCTGGTCGCGCGCGCGCGCCTCGATCAGGTGCTGCGCGGCGGCGGCGCCACCCAGGGAATCGCCAAAGGAGCGATGCTCGGCCTGGGCCTGTTCTTCCTTTTCCTCGCGGCCGCCGGCCCGCAGTGCGGCGAGCGCACCGATGTGGTCAAGCGCTCGGGCATGGATCTGGTCGTCGCGCTCGACGCCTCGAACAGCATGCTCGCGCGGGACGTAAAGCCTTCGCGCATCGAGCGCGCGAAGCTGGAAGTCACGGCGCTCCTCGACCGCCTGAACGGAGATCGCGTCGGCCTGGTGGTGTTCGCCGGCGACGCGTTCGTCCAATGCCCGCTCACCACCGACTACGCCGCAGCCCGGTTGTTCCTGCGCGCCGTCGAGCCGGTCAGCATGGCGACGCAGGGAACGGCCATCGCCGATGCCCTCTACCAGGCGCGCGAAGTGCTCGACGGCGGCGGCCGCGGCGATGCGGGAAAGGCGGTGCTGCTGATCACCGACGGCGAGGACCAGCGCGGAGATGCGCTCGCCGCGGCCTCCGATCTCGCGGAAGCCGGCATCCGCATCTTCGCGGTGCCGATCGGCGGCACCGAGGGCGAGCCCATCCCCGTCCTGGACCGCGCTGGAAACCTGGCCGGTTACAAGAAGGACAAGGAGGGCCGCACCGTCCTCACCCGCACCGATATCGCCGGGCTGCGCGAGTTGACCGCCCGTGGAAACGGCGCCTTGCTCGCGGGCGGCGGCGCGGATCTCGGCGTCCTGAAATTCCTCCCCGAGCTGGAGAAGATCCACAAGGGCGAATTCGAGTCGCGTCTCTCGGTCCAATACGACGACAAGTATCCCTGGTTCGCCTGGCCGGCGTTCGTCCTGCTCTGCGCGGCTGCCGCCCTGGGCGAAGGACCGCTGCGCCGGAGGGCCGTGGCATGACTGCACTCTTGCTCGCGCTGGTCTTCGCCGCGCCCGAGCGCGTCGTGATGGTGGCGAAGCGGGCGGAGCCGCCGGGCATCTTCTCGCGGGTGCGCGGATCGGTCCGCCGCGCGATCGAGCGGCTGTACCGGCGGGAGGACGACGAGGTGGCGCGCGGCAACGCTTTCGCAGCCGGAGATGATCCGGAGGCCGCCCTGCGCGAGTACGATCGCGCCCAAGCGCGGATGCCGGACGATCCCCAGGTGGCCTTCGACCGGGCCAGCGTGCTGCTCAAGCTCGATCCGTCGAAGGCGGCGGAAGCCGCCAGCGAGGCCGCCCGGGCGCTTCAGCACGGCGATGCCGCCTTGAAACCGAAGGCCGCGTACGATCTCGCACTCGCGAGCGAGGCGCTCGGGCACGCGGACGAAGCCGTCCGGCAATACGGCGCCGCCCTGGCGCTCGATCCGGCGGATACCGACTCGAAGGTGAACCTGGAGCTGCTTTTGCGCACGCAGGATCAGCGCCGGCCGAATCCCGCCGGCCAGCCCAAGCCCGACCAGCTCCCGCGGCAGGGCGGAGAGCAGAAGCCCGAGGCGCAGAAGGGCGATGAGCCCCACAGGCGGGAGCAGCCGTCGCCCCCGGAGGATCGCGCAACCGGACAGCAGCAGCAGGGCGAGCCACAGCAGCGACAGGATCCGGCCGCCCCCGAGCAAGGCAAGAACGAGCCGCAGCCGAGAACGGGCGCGGCGGCGACCGAAAAACCCATGGATCGCAGCGAGGCGCAACGATTGCTGGACGCGCTGCGCGCCAGCGAAAAGAATCTGCAGACCTGGCGATTCGCCAAGAAGAAGGCGGATGTGAGGAAGCGAAGTGATCCCGAAAAGGACTGGTAACGCGCTCCGGCTGGCCCTCCTCGTCGCGCTGCCCGCGCTCGCCTCTGCAGGATGGAAGGGGATCTCGGCGGGCGAGGTGGAGCTGTCCGCGACGGCGGATGCAAGCGAGGTCGCCCTCGACGGCACCCTCACGCTCCGCATCGCCGTCACCTATGCTTCCAAGGCCGATACGGGGAATCTAGAGGTCCCGACGTTCGCGGACTTCGACGTCGTCAGCCGATCGCAGTCCGAGCAGGTCACGTTCACGCTCTCCAACAGCACCCCCTCGTTTCGCAGGACGGTGATCACCTCGCTGGCCCTGACTCCCCGTCGCGCCGG
This sequence comes from Deltaproteobacteria bacterium, assembly GCA_005879505.1. Classification (GTDB taxonomy): domain Bacteria; phylum Myxococcota; class Myxococcia; order Myxococcales; family 40CM-4-68-19; genus 40CM-4-68-19. The sequence goes on along the minus strand of VBKQ01000349.1, from coordinate 3,348 downwards.
AGACCTGACCATCGAGCCCGTGAAGCTGGAGTTCCGCGGCCAGAGGTTCCAGACCGAACCCATCCAGGTCCGCGTCGTTCCTGCCGGCCAGGCCTTGCGCAGGCGACCGCCGGGTCCCGACCGCCTGGCCGACGATCGCTTGGGGGAGAGCCTCGATCCATTCGCCGACCTCCATCCCGGCCAGCGTGACCTGATCCTGCGGGCAATGGTGGACAACGAGCGGCCGTTCGTCGGCCAGCAAGTGACGTATTCGCTGTACCTGCTCGCGCGCACCAACGTGAGCAGCATCGAGAAGCTGCAGATCCCCCGCCTCGACGGGTTCTGGAGCGAGGACGTCGAAGCGCCGCAACAGCTGGTCCCCGAGCAGCGCATCCTCGACGGTGTCCCGTACACCGCCTACCTGCTGCGCCGCCGGGCCCTGTTCCCGCTGCGGCCGGGAAAGGCGGCGATCGAGCCGGCCGAGGTGCAGGTGCTCACGGGCTTCGGCATGCTGTTCTCGCGGGAAAGCTCGCGGCGCTCGTCGCAGGCGCTGCAGCTCGAGGTCCAGCCGCTGCCGCCCGGCAAGCCGGCGGGATTCGACTTCGGCAACGTGGGCCAATGGACGCTGAGCGCCTCGGCGGAGCCCTCCAATGCCCCCGTCGGACAACCGATCACCTTCCGGATGGTGGCGAGCGGCCGCGGGAACGTGCGCGATCTGCGCCTGCCGAGGCTTCCCGTCCTCTCCGGCGTGCGCGCCTACGATGCGACCGTCTCGGACAAGGAGACGATCGAGCGGGGCCAGATCAACGGCACCCGTACCGTCGAGCAACTGCTCGTGCCGGAGAGGACGGGTGCCGTGGAGATCCCCTCGCTCGCGATGGACATCTTCGACCCGGTGCAGAAGCAATTCCGGACCGTGCGCACCGATCCCATCGCGCTGCGCGTCGACGCGGGGCCGGTCGGGCAACCCGCGGCGGAGCCCATCTCGCAGAACCTGCTTGCCAAAGGCGGGATCCGTCCCATCCGCCTGCATCTCGGCTCGGTGCAGCGCGCGACGCCGCCGTGGGCGCAGCCGTGGTTCTGGCCGGCGCTGGGCTTGCCGCCGTTCGGCCTCGCCCTCTTGCTCGGAATTGCCCGCCTGCGGCGGATGCTGCAGGTCGATCCCGGGCGCAAGCGCATGGAGCTCGCTCGAAGCGCCGCGGCGAAGCGGCTGCGCAGGGCCCGGGCGCTGCTCCAGCGCGGGGAGTCGGTGGCCTTCTACGCGGAGATCGTCCGCGCGGTGACCGGATATCTCGCCGACAAGCAGGGCATCGCCGCCGCCGGCCTGACGCGGGACGAGCTCGTCTCGGCCCTGCTGGCGCGGGGACAGCCGGAGGAGCCGGTGCGCCGCCTGGTGCGCATCCTGGACGACTGCGACCGCGCGCGCTTCGCGCCCGGCAGCGGCGAGTCCCCGGCGAGGGAAGCGATGCTCGGCCGGACCGATCAGGTCCTCGGCGAGCTCGACCGGGGGACCAGGTGATCCTCCTTCTCGCCGCGCTGCTCGCAGCCGCCGAGCCGGCCGGAGCGCAGCTCTTCGCCGATGCGAACGCCGCGTACCTGTCGGGCGACGTCTCGCGCGCGACCGCCGCCTACGAGGCGCTCGTCTCCGAAGGCGTCGCGTCCACCGAGCTGGAGACGAATCTCGGCGCCGCGTATCTGCGCCAGGGGAAGCGGGGCCTGGCCGTGCTCCATTTCGAGCGGGCGCTGTTCCTCCAACCCGGCGACGACGATGCGAGCGCCGACCTCGTCGAGGTGCGCCGAGGGAACGTGGACCGGCTCGAAGGCGACGCCGACGAGGCGGGAGCGGAGACGGTGGCGCGCCTGCTGACTCCGCTGCCCGGGACCGCGGCGGCGGCGATCCTCGCCGTGCTCTGGCCGGCGGCGTGGGTCCTGTTCGGACTTCGGCTCCTGCGTGGGGGCCCGCGCTGGGCAGTAGTCGCCGCCGCTGGCTGCTTCGGTGGCGCGCTCCTCTTCGCCCTGCTCACCTGGGGCGCCGCCGCGGGCCGCGACATGGCGATGCGGCGCGGCGTGGTCGTCGCGCAGGCGGTCCCTGCCCGGGAAGGGCCGGCGGAGAAGAGCCTGAGCCGGTTCGAGGTCCACGAGGGCACGACGGTGAGCGTCGACGACGAGGAAGCGGGGTTCCGGCGCGTCAAGCTTGCGAACGGGCTCACGGGATGGGTGCCGGCGGGAACGGTCGAGCTGGTGGTGCCGCCGGGCTGGGCGGGCCGGCCGGTCCTCACCGGCTCTGCGCGCGCCGTCCAGCCCTGAGGACCCTCAAGCGTCCTTGCGGCGCTTTCGCTTGGGCCGGCGGCGAGGCCGGCGTTCGCTGGCCAGCTGCGAGACGAGCGTCTCCGCCTCGGAGAGAAGGCCGGCCGCCTCGGCCAGGGCCTCCTCCGTCGCCACCCCGCACTCGAGCGCGAGCGACAGCTCGGATTCGATCCGCTGACGACGGAGGTCGTTCGGCATCGCGAACTACGTTAGATCGACGCCCCGACATGGCAAATATTGCGCTCCTGTTCATTCTTGCCGCGGCGCAGGACCCCGCGGTCCGCGCCCGCGAGGTGGCAGCGAAACTCCCGTTTGCCTACCGCGCCTATCTCGAAGTCCGCCGGGAGGCGGGGGCCATCGGGGATCCCGCCTTGCGCGCTGCCGTGGAAGCGCAGGTGCTCGCTCCATGGCTGCCGCCGCAAGCCTGGGCGTACGGGCATCTGGCCGAGGCACGCAAGCTGCTCGGCGACCCGAAGCTCGAGCTGCCTCCGCCGAGGAAGGGCGATTTTCTCGCGGCGCCCGGCGGGGCCTGCGAGGACGGCCATCACGGCTACCCGGGTGGGCTCTCCGTCCACACGCTGGCGACCCTGCGGCAGGCGCGTGCTCTCGCCGAGAGCTACCGGCACGTCTACGCCGTCGAAATGCACACCGACCAGCTCACGACCGCCGTGATCTGGCAGGGCACGCTGACGGCGGCGACCCTGCCCTTCCGCGCCGACGGCTCCTGCGGCCCCGAAGCGGAGATCGCCGGGGCGCCCGCGCACCACGTGCTCGGCCTCGCGGCCGGCATCCTCCGGCACCTCCCGGACGATCTGCTCTACGTGATCGCCGCCGCGCCCAGCCCGGACCCGAACCGGATCTGTTCGTGGCTTTCGGCGGCGTCGGTGATCGCCGAGGGCCGCACCATGACCTGCCCGCAGCGCCAGACGGTGGAGGCATTCATCCATCACCTCGCTGATTCGGACGCGCCGCTGACGACGCTGAGCTGGTCGCGGTACGTGGCCCGGGCACCGAAAGGGTGGGCACGCTACGACGCGCTCCTCCAGGACGGGAACGATCTGC
>VBKQ01000288.1 GCA_005879505.1 Deltaproteobacteria bacterium | reverse complement strand
AGCGTCTGACCGGTCTTGAAGTCCTTGCCGCCGATGGCGACGCCGCGCTTCTCGGCCAGCTCGACCAGCGCCGGAAAATCGCACGACATGTTCGGCGCGCCGTTCAGATACGGCACCCCGCACATGATCGCCGCGTACGCGTAGAGCTGCGAAGGGTAGATATTTGGATGATCCGCGTCGAGCGCCTTTTCGAACGCCGCGATGCTCTGGTGCTCGGGCCCCGCCTCCTGGTACGCCTCCGTGGACGCGCACCAGACCATCACCCCGCGCGTGCACTTGTTCTTGTCCATGAAGCCGCGGATGTCCTGGATGAGCTGATTGGCCAGCTCACGCCGGGTGCCCTTCTTCACGTTCGCGCCTTCCAGGCGCTTGACCACGTTCTTGTCGAACACGGCGGCCATCGGCCGGATCTGCGACAGCGAGGGCTTCAGCTGGGTGAGATGCTCGGGCGAGAGGACCTTGGCCTTCGCCGCGGCGGTGTAGGCGTCGTCCGGGATCGGATCCCAGCCGCCGAACACCAGATCCTCGAGCCGCGCGAGCGGGACCAGGTCCTTGATCATCGCCCAGCGCTTCTCGCTGCGCCTGCCCAGACGGACGTGCGCCATCTGCGTCAGCGAGCCGATGGGCTTGCCCAGGCCCGCCTTCACCGCCTCGACGCCGGCGATGAACGTAGTGGCCACGGCGCCCATGCCCGGCAGAAGGACCGCGAGCTTGCCGTCCGCAGGGGCCACCTTCGATTTCAGTTGCTCCATCGACTCCGTCTCCGACGCGCCCGGTGTGGCGCGGCGCGGCGCACCATAAGGGCGCGACGCGAGGGTGTAAAGGTCTTTTCTCGCTCCGCCTCCAGCCTCGGTGATCCGGCCGCTGCACCGGGACCGATGCATCCGGACGCCGGCCACGGCATGATGCGGCCATGGCAAAGAAAAGGCTGCCGCCGATCGAGATCGGGTACCAGGCATTCGCGAAGGGGGCCGAGGAGGAGTTCGGGGCCGTGCGGCAGGTGCGGCCGCAGGAGCTCGTCATCTACATCGAAGATGCAGGCGACACCGTGGTCCCCCTTTCCGCCGTCACCGACGTCGTCGAAGGCAAGGTGATCGTCGATACCCAGAGGCTCGAAGAGGGCGTCCGCCGGGCCATCGAGAGCGCGCACCGCGACGAGGACTACCCTTAGGAAACTTGCCGCGCGGTCCGGCCCGCCTAGAGTCCTTCAATGTCCCAGGCAGAGCGGGTGGTGCTCCTCCGCCAGGGAGCACGCTTGCCGGAGCTCGACGGCATCCGCGGGCTGGCGATCCTGCCGGTGCTCTTCTTGCACTGGATCGTACAGCCCATCGAGCCGCTCCTGCGAGATCTGTCTCCGCACCTCTGGGCCCTCGCCAAACTGGCCTGGTGTGGCGTGGATCTCTTCTTCGTCCTGTCCGGCTTCCTGATCGCCGGAATCCTGCTCGACCACAGCGAGGCGCCAAATCTGTTCCGCGCCTTCTACGCGCGCCGTGCGGCGCGGATCCTGCCCGCCTACCTCTTGCTGCTGCTGATCGTCTCGCTGCCGCTCGGACAGCAGCCGCCGCACATCCGCAGCGGCGAAGTGCCACTCTCGGCTTACCTGATATTCCTCCAGAACCTGTGGACGTCCGCCGGAGCGCGCGTGGCCTTGGCGCTCACCCCCTGCTGGTCGCTGGCCATCGAGGAGCAGTTCTACCTCTGCCTGCCGCTCCTGCTCGTCCGGGTCCTGCGCGCGCGCTTCGCTTCGTTCGCGGTGGTGATGCTCGTCGCCCCGCCGCTCATCCGCTGCCTCTGCCTCGCATCGGGCCAATGGAGCGCGTGGGACTTCACGCCGGCCCGGCTCGACGCGCCGTTCTGGGGAGTGCTGGCGGCGGTCGCTGTTCGCGACGCGCGCGTCGGTGCGTTCCTGCAGCGGCGCAGGACCGGGCTTTGCTGGGTCGCCCTGGGCGGACTCGGTGTGGTCGCGGCGTCGAGCCAGCTCGTCCTGCTGCCGGCTGGACAGAACCTTCTCCTCTCTTTCGGGATCACCGTGATGGACGCCGTATTCGCCCTGGCGCTGGTGGCGGCCCTGCTCTCGCCGCAGTGGTGGGGCGCGAGCGTCGCCCGGTCGAGGGCGCTGGGCTGGGCAGGGCGCCGCTCGTACTTCCTGTATCTCTTCCACCAGTTGGTGCTGTACTTCGTCGCGATCGCGAGCTTCCCTCTGCGACTGGCGGTCTCGGCCGTGATCCTTTTCCTGCTGGCTGCGATCTCGTGGCGCTGGTTCGAGTCGCCGATCCTCCGGCTGGGCGGTGCCGTCCCATACCGCGTTTCTGGCCGCGAACCGACGACGGCATCCTTGGCGAGCTGAGCGCTTCAGCGCAGGGCCTGCGCGATCGCCTTTCCCATCTCCGATGTGCTGGCCTTCCCGCCCATGTCGCGCGTGCGCGGCCCTTCCCGGATCACCGTCTCGATCGCGCGCACGACGGCGTCGCCGGCCTGCTTGTAGCCGAGGTGCTCGAGCATCATCGCGCCGGACCAGATCTGCCCGACGGGGTTGGCGATCCCCTGGCCGGCGATGTCCGGCGCCGACCCGTGCACGGGCTCGAACATCGACGGGTATTCGCGCTCGGGGTTGAGGTTTGCCGACGGGGCGATCCCGATGGTCCCGGTCACCGCCGGGCCCAGGTCGGAGAGGATGTCGCCGAACAGGTTCGATCCGACCACGACGTCGAAGCGCTCCGGCCGCTGCACGAAGTGCGCGCAGAGGATGTCGATGTGGAACTGGTCGACGCGCACGTCGGGATACTGCGCGGACATCGCTTTCACCCGCTCGTCCCAGTAGGGCATGGTGATCGAGATCCCGTTCGATTTCGTCGCCGAAGTGAGATGCTTCTTCGGGCGCGAGCGGGCCAGCTCGAAGGCATGACGGAGGATGCGGTCGACGCCCTTGCGGGTGAAGACGGTCTCCTGGATGACCGTCTCGTTCTCGGTCCCTTCGAAGATGCGCCCGCCGATGGAGGAGTACTCGCCCTCGTTGTTCTCGCGGACCACCCAGAAGTCGATGTCGCCGGGCTTGCGGTCGCGCAGCGGTGAAGGGACGCCCTCCATCAGGCGCACCGGGCGGACATTGGCGTATTGGTGCAGCTCCCTGCGGATTGGAATGAGCAGCCCCCAGAGCGAGACGTGATCGGGCACGCCCGGAAATCCCACCGCGCCAAGGAAGATCGCGTCGTGCTTCCGGATCTGCGAGATCCCGTCCGCCGGCATCATCTGCCCGCGTTTCCGGTACCACTCGCAGCTCCAGGGGAAATGCTCCCATTCGAGCTCGATCCCGTACTTCGCCGCGGCGGCATCGAGCACGCGGATGCCTTCGGGCACCACTTCCTTGCCGATGCCGTCGCCGGGGATGACCGCTATCCGGTGCTTCGCCATTTCAGCGCTCCATTCCGCGCTCAAGCATGCGGTTGGCTGACGACGGCCAGGGTGCCGGCGGAAACGCCGTACTTCTCCAAAGCGCCGACCTCCGTGATCACCTGGCGGCCGGTGCGAGCTCCCTTCAGCAGCCCGGCATAGGCGCGCAGCACGCGCTCCGTCTCCGCCGCGTTCTCCCGCACCAGCTCGACGCGGAAGCGCCGGATTCCCGCCTCCAGCAGCCGGGACAGGGAGCCGGCGGCGCTCTGCGCCCGCGCGTTGAAGACCGTGTTGCGGCAGCCCACGTCGACGATTACCGGATGCTCCAGGCCGCCGGCGTCCCGGAGCTGGACGAGGTGCTTCTCGCAGGGCCGCCCGCAGTCGCGGTAGTCGTGCCCGTTGCCGAGCAAGTGCGAGTAGACGCAGTGCTCGTTGTGGAAGAGCGGCAGGTGCTGGTGCAGCGTGACTTCCAGGCGGCCCGCCGGCACTCCGGCGGCCACGTCGAGGAGCTGCGTCAGGTCGAGATCGTACGCCGGGGTGAGCGTGGAGAGGCCGAGGTCCAGGAGCGTGCGCGCGGTCAGCGCGTTGGTGGCGTTGAGGGAGAAATCCCCGTGCACGGTCTCTGCGTGCGGGCCGTGCAGGAAATGCTCCACTGCGCCGAGGTGCCTGGCGAGGATGCCGTCGGGGCGGAGTCGCTCGAAGCGGCGGTCGTATCCCTCCTCGCCGGGCTTCTGCACCCGCGGCGTCGCGACGATCGCCCGGGCTCCCGCCGCGCGCACGTGCTCCACCGCGATCCCGAGCCCCACCAGCTCCATGAAGTCGAGCTGCACCTCGTCGAACCCCAGGCGGAGCGCAACCTCTACCTGCTCCAGGGTGCGCAGCAGAGGGATGAGCCTGGGCGCGGAAGGCGAGACGCTTGCAGGCAGCGGCGCGACGACTTCGTCCATGGCGATGCCCGTTCGCACCAGGCGCTCGGGCCGGTCCGGCTCACGGCTGGCGAGAGTCTCGACGAGCGCGCGCCGCATCCGCTTCAGCTCGGATGGCGGAATTGCGAGCGCGCCCTCCAGGTCGAGCTGAAGCCGGCAAAGCTCGAATTGGGTCTCTCCGAAGGCGCACAGCTTCTCGCGGATGAGCGCCTCGTTCAGCGGCTTGCCACGCGCGGCCTGCAGCGGTACGGCGCTCTCCACCTGGGCGCTGCGCCCGAGATCGTCGCGCGCATCGACCTGCAGCGGCAGGCCAGCTGCGCCGCGCACGCGCAGGGACAAGCTGATTCTGCGTTGCTGGGTGGCGAGCCGCTTCATCGCGCGCGTCACCTCGGCGTCCTTCGCCTTCCACACGACGTCCCCGACCTTGACCAGGCGCAGGTCGAGGGTGCTCTGGTCCGGGCTGCCGAAGACCAGCTCGAGCATCCCCGGTCCCACTTCGTCGCAGGCGTGAAGTCCGCCACGGGGCTCGTCGTCCTCCGGCTTGCCTTGGTCGAAGAGGATCCGGTCTCCGGCCTTGAGCTGGGGAGCGCCGGGTTCGGCGCGCACCAGCACATGCCGGGAGCGGGCGTGCACTTCCTCGACCCGGCCCACCAGGACTCCCCGATGGCCGGGGTAGAGGCCATGGACGAGCTCCTGGTGGTCGGAGCCCTTCAAGAAGCCGTGGGAGAAGCCGCGCGAGAAGCTGTAGCGCAGCTCCTCCTCGTCGCGCGCGGTGAGCGGGAACGGCCGCCGCTCGATGGCCGCGTCGAGCGCGCGGCGGTATTTCTCCACCACGTTCGCGACGTACTCGGGCCCCTTCATCCGGCCCTCGATCTTGAAGCAGCAGACGCCCGCGGCGAGCAGCTCGGAGAGCAGGTCGTACGCCGCCAGGTCGCGCGGGGAGAGCAGGTACTTGAGCTGCTCATCGCCGCGCGCGGTCTCCACCCTGCCGTCGACGACCAGGTCGTATGGCATCCGGCAGCTCTGGGCGCACTGGCCGCGATTCGCGCTGCGCTGCTGCAGGGCCTCGCTCGTCAGGCACTGTCCGCTCCAGCTCACGCAGAGTGCCCCGTGCACGAAGCACTCCAGCTCCAGATCGGTGCGGGCCGCCATCGCGCGGATCTCGTCGATCGAGAGCTCGCGCGGCAGGACGATGCGGGTGATGCCGAGCGACTTCGCGATCTCCGCCGCCTCCGCCGACGAGATCGTCATCTGCGTCGAGGCGTGCAGCGGAAGGCCGGGGCAGATCTGGCGCGCCAGCCGGGCGATGCCGAGGTCCTGCACGAGGATGGCATCGGCACCCGCGCGCGCGATGTCCGCCAGCGCCTGCTCCGCGACCGGAAGCTCGCGGTCGAAGACCAGGGTGTTGAAGGTGACGAACCCCTGCACGCCTCTGGCATGCAGAAAGTCGAAGACACGGGGCAGATCCGCGGCGGCGAAGTTGTCGGCGCGGGCGCGCGCATTGAACCCTCCGCGCAGCCCGAAGTAGACGGCGTCCGCTCCCGCGGCGACCGCTGCCTTGAGACTTTCCTCGTCTCCCGCGGGTGCGAGCAACTCGGGTTTTGGAAGTGCTTTCACCATTTGATGGGCGCTGCAGTTTCTCATCGCGCGAGTGCCACGGAACCGCGGAAAGTTCAAGCCGCCAGGCGGGCTTGCGCAGCGTGGCTTGCCCATGGGCATGCTTCTTGCGAAACAGGAAGCAGAAGGAAACCGGCGATCTTCCCCTGCAATGGTTATGGTTTTCGACATGGAGGCGCCAACCGGCGCGGGTGCAACATGGCGGACGTG
>VBKQ01000287.1 GCA_005879505.1 Deltaproteobacteria bacterium | reverse complement strand
GGCCGCCTGGGCGACGTCGCCCGCGCCCCGCTTCACCTGCTCGAGGGCGTCCTTCACGTCCTGCCAGACCTGCTTGGCGGCCTCGAGCGCCTGCGAGGCGCGCTTGGCCGCCTCGCGCGCGGCCTTCAGCACCCAGGCGGCCGCGTTCTGGATGTTCTGGGCGATCTGCTGTGCCTTCTGCGCCGCCTGCTGCACGGACTGGGCGAACTTGGCGAGGTTCTTGACCGGCGCGGATCCCTTCTTGATCGTGTACCGCTTGGCGCGAAACTCGGTCGCGTAGCCGGTGTCGACGAAGAACAGGTGGTCGGTGGAGACGACGTAGTACTGCCCGTCGACCCGCTTGCCCGCCTTCTCCACCTCGACCACGCAACCGGCGCGGATGGCGGGATCGCCGGTGACGCGCGCTTCCGCGTGCACGAACGCTCCGGCGCGCTGGTTGTACTCGCTCTTCGCCACCGCCTGGAGCAGGCCCTTCTCGCCGGTGGCCAGCGTCACCACCTGCTCGATGTCGCCGAACATCTGCTTGACGAGCTGCGCGCCGGTGACGGTTCCGCCTTGCTTGCCGTACTCATCGCCCGTCTTTCCCGGGCCCGTCATCTCGCGGGCGTTCTTCGGGTCCCAGCCGGAAGTGGTGATCTTCGAGACCTGATCGAAGGTGTTCACCTCCTGGATCAGGCGCCCGATGTTCTCCCGCCATACCAGCTTCGCCGCCGGCGGATCGCCGAGCTTGGGCTTCTTGAACAGCAGCTTCCGGTCGTCGACGTAGACGCGGAAGCCAGCCATCGCCGCGCGCTGCATGAGGAAGTCGTAGTCGGACAGGTTGTTCTGGATGACGTAGTCGTGGACGACCTTGCTGTCCTCGACGTCCGCGGACAGGTTGTGGCGGCGCGCGACCTCGGTGGCGAGATCGCTGTCCTTCACGTTCTGGTAGGTCTTCGTGACGGTGCCCTTGTCGAAGCCGTGGCCTTTGTCCACGCCCGCCACCACCAGGCGGCTCGGGCCGTCGGCGGTGAGCACGATCTCGATGTTCGAGACCTCGCCCTTGCAGACGCTCTTGAGCTGGCCCTGGTAGCCGAGCTCGATCTCGATGGCGGTGCCGGGCTTGAATTTCTGCTGCTTGGTCCACTTGCGGCCGACGTCCGAGAGGTGGAGCCAGAACCGGCTGGCCTTGTCCATGTCGTCGGTGACGCGGATGCCGACGATCGAGCCCTTCAGCTCCGGATCCGCCGCTTGCCCGTCGACCACGAGCTGGAAGTCCGGGACGAAACGCTTGTCGTCGGGCAAGGCGGAAACTCCCCGCGCCCTCGTCAGACGGGCAGACGAGGGACTGCCGTAGTTTCGAGCAAGCGACCGTTCTCGTCAAGAGGGTCAGAATCCGCTACGATGCGCTCGCGTGCCCGACGATCCCAAGAGCGCCCTGCCGGACGCCCCGCGGCTACCGCAGCGAGCGGCGATCTACATCACGCCCGACGGGGATGTGAAGTTCGGCGCGCTCTTCGAAGGGCTTTTGCCGGTGGCGGAAGCGGTCGCGGCGAAATCATTATACGTAGAGGAAGGCGGCCGCCGCGCCCGCCCTGCTCCGATCGCATCACGCGACCCCGACACGGAGACGTAGATGTTCCGCGCGCTGCTTGCGGCGCTGCGCAGGTTCTTCTCCCGCCTCCGAGCCCGCAGGCTGATCGCGCGGCAACTTCCGCGCGGGCTCGCCGAAGTCCGCCTCGCCCTTCGGGCGCCGGCGGGCGAGCCGCCGCCGGGCGAATTCTGGACGCCGCCGCTCGCTGGACGGCCTCCGGCGCGCCTGCTACGGCTGTCGGCGCTGCCTCCGCCGCCGGCGCATCTGGAGGTCGTGCAACCCCGCAAGCTCCGGCTCGATGCCGAGTTCCGCGTTCCGCCCGAGATCGAGCCGCCAAAAGTGCCGTCGGCTCCGGCGCAGCCCCTGCGGGTCCGGCCGCGCACGCCACTCGCGCGCGCGCCGTTGCACCGGCTGAAGCCGCGCAACTTCCGGCTCGACCCGCGCACGCACGCACCGGCCAATGAGAGCATCGTCCCGGCGCCAGGCGATCCCGCCTATCGTTGGATCTCGCCTGAGTTCCGCCGCCACCATCTCGATCTGCCGTGGATGGCGCGGGAACGTGTGCGGTTCCTCGGACCGATGCATGCCGAGTGGTTCCTGATGTGGTGGGACCAGACCGTCAAGGAGAGCCTCGGGCCGGGCGAACCCGATGCGTGGGAACGCCCCGAGGAGGTGGACTGGGCGCTCGACGAGTGCAAGGAGCAGATGCTCATCCGGCGCGACGTGGTGAAGGACGAGCAACCGCCGGCGGAGCAGGAGATGTCCGCGCCGCAGATGGAGCATCCGCTCGCCGCCTGGGATCCGGTCCCGCTGCCGAAGCTGGTGCCGCAGAAGGAATGGGTTCAGACCACGGACCCCCGGGCGCTCGCGCCGTCATTATCGGACGAGCGGCAATCGCGCGAAGCGTATCTGCGGTGGCGGACGCTGATGGATGCCTTGGACGAGGCGTAAGCGGCATGGAGCCGCCTGTCGGCCCGCCGCGCGACCACGCCGCAGAATCATTGCAGCTTCCCTTCGCGCTCGAGCCGCCAGATGTCTTCCTGGCTGACCGTCTCCTGATTCAGGATGCCATCGCGCGCCGGATCTTCTGGATCATCAGTCTTCGGCCTCGTCGTCCGCCGCGGCGATGGCGGACTCGAACTTGAACTCCGTCATCCCCAGCGTGATCACGTCGCCGTTGCGCAAGAAGCGCCGCGGCGTCCGCTTGCCGTTCACCAGCACGCCGTTCTTCGATCCGAGATCGACGATCTCGAACTTGGTCCCGTCGATGGCGACTCCCGCGTGCTTGCCGGATACCGCGCCGTCGAGGATGCGGATGCTGTTCTCCGGGCCGCTGCCGAGGGAGACGATCTTCCCCACCAGCGGCCAGGTCTTGCCCCTCGGCCCGGCGCCCTTCTGCATGATCAGGCGGGCCTTGGCGGACTTGAGGCAGAAGAGGCAGACGTCCCACTCCGGCATCTGCGCTCGCTTGCACACGGGGCAGAAGCGAGTGGGCGGAGGCTTGGGACGGGTGAGGACGTAGATCGCCAGCCCGCCGATCACCAGCAGCAGGATCACGGCGGCGATGATCCCGATCTTCAACCAGTCGGTGAAGCCCGGCGTCCGCACCAGGATGGAGGACTTGAGCGAGGTGCTGCTTCCCTCGTTCTCCATCGCGATCTCGATCTTGTGGTCCTTCCCGTCGTGCGGCAGGCGCGTCTTCCACTGGATGACGTACATCTTGTTGATGTAGTCCTTGATCACCGTCAGCGACTTGTTGATGTCCTCGACGTTGGGCGCCGGGCGGTAGGTTCCCCCGCTGCGCCGGGCGATCATCTCCAGATTCGCCAGCGAGTCCTGATCCAGCTCCGAATGGGCCACGGCGTGGATGGGAATGCGCCGCTTGGCGGCATCGCTGATCACCTTCTCGACGTCGGTTGCGCTGCCGTTGTCGCGGCCGTCGGAGACGAGGATGATCGCCTTCGCTGCCGGCAGCAGCGTCTGCGCGCCGCCCTTTCCGGGCGAAGCGGCCGCCGCGTACAGCTGGATGGCCTGGGCGAGCCCGTCGTAGAGCAGGAACGAGCGGCCGGTGAAGGTGATCTTCGCCGCCTTGCCGGCGACGTCGCCCTTGTCCTCGGAGAACGGGGCGACGATCTCCGCCGCCTCCCCATAGTCGACGACCGCCACCTGGTCCTTCTCGCCGAGCCCGTTGACGAAGGCGGACACCGCCTTCTTGATGTCCTCCTGGATCCCCATCATCGCGCCGGAGGCCTGGATGACGACGACGATGGACGCCCCGGTCTGCGCCGCCTCCAGCGACTCCACCCGCTCGACCTTCGAGCTGTCGTTGTCGCCTCTCTCGTAGACGCGGAACAGATCCTGCGAGAGCCCCTGGATCGGCGAGCCGGAGGCGCCGATCACGTTCACGAAGGCGCGCACGTGCGGCCAGCGGTTCTGGGTCGCCTGGACTTGTTGAATGGAGAGCTGCGCCCCGGCGGCCAGGGCGGCCACCGGCGCGCAGAGCGCCAGAAGGGCTGTGCAGAGATTCGTCTTCACTCGCGCTTCTCGCGCATCGCGCGGCACTTGAACTCGAACTCGATGTCCCCGAGCTTGAGGATGTCGTTGTCGATCAAATCGTGCTTCTGCACCTTCTCGTCGTTCACGAAAGTGCCGTTCGAGCTGTCGAGATCGGCGATCTGGAACTCCCCGCCCTCGTAGCGCACGGTGGCGTGCTTGCGGGAGATCTTCTTGTCGGTGAGCACGATGTCGCAATCCGCCGCCGTGCCGAGCACGTTCTTGCCGACCCTGAGCCGGAAGTCCTCGCCCTTGTGCTGCCCGTTCAGCGCGACGATCCAGCCGCAGACCTCGCGGCTCTTGTCCTGAGATCCGCGGCCCTTCTCTCCGCCGATCTCCTGGACGTTCAGCATTGCCGTGCCCTGGCCGGCGGAAGGCATCGGGATGGCGGACACGCCGCCACCGCCCGCCATCATCGCCTGCTGCATCTCCAGGCAGTAGGGACAGGTGTCCCAGCTCGGGTGCATCACGTGGCCGTTCGGGCACACCTTGCCCTGCTGCTTGTCCTTCTTCAGCAACGGCAGGACCCGATCGAGAATGGCGAGGAACGACACGAGATCTCCCCCCTTCAGGCGGGTTGGTAGAACCAGAGCTGGAACATGTTGATGTCACGCTCGGCCGAGACGGCCTTGGCCGACATCTCCAGCGTATCGTTGGTGACGTAGGTCCCGGGTACCAGGAAGTAGTGGTTGCGCCAGCGGTGCTTGCGGTCGGCCTCGGTCACCTTCCATTGGCCCACCTTCTTGCCGTCCACGCTGATGTCGCAGATCTGCTCGCCGAGGATGGCGTCGAAGCGTTTGATGATGATCAGGTCCTTGCCCGGCTTGAGGTTCTGGACCTGCCACTTCGCCTCGCCGCCGATGTAGGCGACGCCCGAATCGGAGACCGGCTCCTTGTCGGGATAAGTGAAGGTCTGGCGGCTCTTCCACATGTCCTTCTGTCCCTCGATGCGGAACTTGTGCTCCTTCTCCGATTCGTCGTTGACCAGCTGCAGATGGTCGACGCGCACGAAGTTGGAGCCGTCGATGTTGAGCTCCTCCGGGAAGTCCTTGGAGCGGATGACCACGTCCTTCCAGGAGATCTGTTCCCCTTTGACCTCCTTCTTCGCGGACGGCGTGAGCTTCTCCTTCACCACCGGCGTCAGCGCCTGGTTGGAGGCGCTGAGGAACCGGGCGATCCCCATGCAGCCGTCGGCGTCCCGGGGGCGATCACGCACGACCTTGGCGAGCGCCTCCAGCGACTTCTTGTACTCGGCGAACCCCTTGCGCGCGGCGATCTGGGGGAAGTCCTTCTCGATCGCGTCGATCATCTCCCGCTCGAGCTCGACCACGCCCGTGAGCACGTCGGCGAGGTTGAAGGGACCTACCGCATTGGCGCTGTTCAGCATCTCGGCGGCGAGCACCGCGCCGCGCAGCTGGTTCGCGGCGGAGACTCCCATCTTGCAGAGCAGCTGGCTGAGAGCGGCCTTCTCCGAGAGCCCGTTCGCCACTTCGACGTGCAGCAGCGGCGAGGCGTGGCTGCCTGCGGTACCGGCGACGGGCACGAAGCGCAGATCGATCTCGCCGGGACCCGGCACCCGCGGATCGAGCGCGTCGCGGATCTCGCGGGTTCTCCTTGTAGGCGATGAAGTCGGTAGGCTCCTCGAAGTACTTGATCGCCACGTAGACGGTCTGCGGGAGCTTGAGCTTGTCGGCCTCGATCACCTTCACCGCTGGGTCGCGCAGCACCAGCTCGTTTCCGCGCCCGTCGATGCCGTAGCCGGGAGCGACCTCGAAGGAGAGATCGCCTCGACCGCGCGCCTGGACCTTGAGCCCGCCCGCTTCGACCGGCACAACGCCCGGCGTATGCAGCACGCTGTTGTGCAGGCGCCGCTTCTCCAGATGGTAGGCCTCCGCCGCGTTCCAGTCCTCGTCGGTGGTGAAGAAGCCCTCGAAGAAGTTGATCCGCTTGAAGTTGGCCTGCTCCGCCATTGCGTCCTCCGACCGTGCGGCCCTTCCAGAAAACGACCGAAGGGCAGGTGATGTCAAACCGAAGCTTTGAGCTTCTGCAGTTCCTCATCCTGGGTGGCGGGAACGTCTTCCAGCCCGCCGATGCGGGCGTCCACTCCGATCCGTCCCGTCTTGCCCAGGTGGAGAAAAGGGACCTTCTCGAAGACTGGCTCGGTCCGCTCGAACACCAGCGCGTAATGCGCGTGGGCGGGCTTCTCGGTCTCCACCAGCGCCTGCACCGTGCGCAGCCGCTCGCGGGAGATCTCGTCCTTCCTGTCCGGAAGCTCCACCGTGAAGCACTGGCTCGCGAACACCGGCGGCGAGAGCACCGTATCCTTGCCGATCGTGCTCGACCTGCCGATCACCAGCCCGGGATACGGCCACTCGCCCTCGTGGATCTCCGCCTTGACGTCGGCGAAGAGCCGCAGCGCGAGCTTGAGGCCCTCGGCGGTCCCGCGTTTGCGATAGAGCTCCGGCGTGCGCTGGATGATCTCGCGGCGCTTTTCCTCGTCCCAGCCTTCGAGCAGCGGCATGGCCAGCCAGGAAGCCAGCCAGGGCAGCCACTTCTCGTTGGTGATCCGCGGATCGAACAGCTCGTGGACGAACTCGAGGTTCTCCTCCACGCTCGAGGTGAGATGGGCGGAGATCAGCAAGAAGCGCCGCAGGAAGTCGGCGTTCTCCTCGTCGGCGTCCTGGTAGATGCCGGGGAGGAAGTCGATCCACGGGCGGGTGGCGATGTCGACCTTGATCAGCCGCGACGGCGGCAGGGCCTCTCCTGCCTCCGGAGACTGGCACACGACGGTGAACGCCTTCTCTTCGGAATCGACGAGCTTGAACTCGACGCGAGCCTGCGCGCGCCTGCGCGCGACGCGCCGGGCCTGACCGAGGGGAAGCCCGAAGAGGGGAGGTGCGACCGCGGGAGTTTCGAAGATCCGCTCGGCCATGGCGATTTACCCGCGGTCGTAGATCTCGACGCCGATGAGCTGGGGCAACTCGTCCTCGTCGAGCTTCAGCATCTCGACGCGCAGCCGGCGGCTCTCGTCGATGATCATGAGATCCGCGATTCGATCGACACCGTCGACGCCCTCCACCACCGGGTACAGGTCGGCCTTGCCGACTGCGCGCCCGAAGGGCCAGCCCTCGCCCTTGGGGCCGCC